>NZ_JAACGD010000039.1 GCF_022810445.1 Candidatus Cardinium sp. cBcalN2
AAAAAGTAACAATAAAAATTTATTTTTTACCAATGTCATGAACAGATACCTTTTTTCTTGATAAAGAAGAAAGAAGTAAGACAAAAAAACTTATAATCAAATAAAAAATCCTTAAGTTGAAGCCATTGCGTAAACGACAGATACATAAGCATAAAGAATTAGGTTTTAGAGTATACCAAAACATGACTTGGTATGCCCTTAGCTACCAGTTGTTGGTAACCCATTGTATACTTTTTGCGACTCAAATGGGCTATCAGTTTGCCTTCAGTTTGTAAATCAAAGGGTTCTATAAAAATATTCTTACTAGTAGCCATTTGTTCCCCATCTAAACGTTTATACAACGTTTCTTTTCCAGCCCAATAGATGGCCAATGTTTCAAGGCAATTATTAGCGTTTTTGGCCTCTATATCTGTTAAGAATTTTGATTGTATCTTAGCTAAACTTGGTTTAATGGTTTCTATATCGATACCTATAGGAAAAGCGGTAGATAGTGCTACTGCTGCTATATAACGGGTGTGTGCAAAACTAATATGAAGATTGCTATTTTCTAAAATAGGTCTACCCTGTTGATTCTTAGAAAGAGGTAAAATAGGTAAGCCTAATTTTTTGAGTAAACAGCAAAGCAATACCCTAACAGAGAGAGACTGTCGTATTCTATCTTCAGAAGATAAGTTTAGGCACTGGAAGTCAGCTAAAAATTCAGGAGATAGTTGAGCGCGTAGTGCTGGCAAACTTGCTTGAATGCTCCCAATAAGGCAAAAAGTAGTCGTAGAAAGTTTACAAAAACTATAAACAGGCATAGACAAAAAGACTATATCTGAAAAAGTGGATCAGCAGGTATGTAGTATGCGGCCTAGAGATAGATGCAAGCCATACAATCTAGATGGTATTTTTACGATCAGCAAAACTTTTGCGGATGGCTTCCACGTCTAGACATTTAATAACAGGCATGAACATAAGACGCTTGATAGCAGCTTTACGTTGTGCTGCTTTTATCTTATTTTTTCTTGCTTTACGTTGTAATCTAACAGGCATAATGTCTAAATTTTAAGTTCAATAGAAAATAACTTCTATTGGCTAAGTTATTATTAAGCTATCATTGTTATCGCTTTCATAAAGCTTTAAAACTTTACAAAAACATACCAGGAGTGGGCCCTGCAGGATTCGAACCTGCGGCCTTCTGTGTGTAAAACAGATGCTCTAACCAGCTGAGCTAAGGACCCAAGTAAGAGAACAAATATAATTATTTTTTCTAAAAAAGCATCTATAACACGCTATTAAGATAGCTTACTTGGTATCATGTAGGTGACTTCTGGGGTGATAATCTTGCATGGTTTGTTTAAGATAATGTCTGTCTAGATGGGTATATATTTCAGTAGTAGTTATAGAGCTATGTCCCAATATTTCTTGTATGGCACGTAAATTGGCTCCTCCTTCTATTAAATGGGTAGCAAAAGAGTGTCTAAAAATATGAGGCCCAACTTTCACATGGATGTTAGCTTTTCTAGCAAGTGACTGTACCATTAAAAAAATCATCACTCTGCTTAAGCTACTACCAAGTCGGTTTAAAAAAAGTGTATCTAAGTGAGCTGATTGTATACTCATGTGGCTACGCACTTCTTGTAAATAAATTTTAATATACTTTAAAGCTACCGCACCAATAGGTATCAAACGTTCTTTATTACCTTTTCCAATGACACGCACAAAGCTTTCTTCAAAATAGATATGGCTTAACTTCAAGGAAACCAGCTCAGAAACACGCATGCCTGTACCATAAAGTGTTTCTACAATCGCTCGATTGCGAATGCCGATAGGGGTAGAATGGTCTATTACCTGAAGCATAGCCTCAATTTCCGGTACAGATAAAACAGATGGTAAATATCTACCTAACTGAGGACTTTCTATAAGCTTAGTAGGATCTTTGGTAAGGTGGTTACTCAGACATAAAAATTTGTAAAAAACGCGCAACCCAGAAAGCATTCTTGATTGACTAGTAGCTTTTATACCAAGATCATGTAGTATGCAAAAAAAATCGTGAATATGATTGGATTTAACTGTAAGTGGAGCGATTGATTTAGGTAACAAGAATTGAGCAAATTTTTTTACATCAGAGAGGTAAGCGGTAATAGAACGTTCAGAGAGCAAACATTCTAACCGGAGATGGAGCTCAAATTGTTGTAAAAAATATTTCCATTCTTGTTCCATAGCTCCCCCTGCTGGACTCGAACCAGCGACCCTTTGATTAACAGTCAAATGCTCTAACCAACTGAGCTAAGGAGGAGTATAAGGGCTGCTTAGGTACAATTTTACCATTTTTTTATTTCATAAACAATAGGCTGCGTTTCGAGCAGTTACTGCTAATGCTCATTTACGAGTCGATGCAGTAGCTCAATATTGACCTACATTTGGTAGATTGCCATTTTTTTGCTTCATATTTCCTAACCATTCCGTTGGATAAGATGGATCCAGTAAACAGTCTAGCTATTAGGTTTATTGTAATCAATTGGAGCAACCAATTTATTTTTTATTTTTGATCAAAAATAAAAAAAAACATAGGCTTATAGCCAAGTAATTGAATCCTATAGGAGACTGCCCATTCTAGGTTAACTTTTTTATATTAAATTGGTAAAGTAAAATAATAGTTGATCTAAATAAAGCGTATAAAACCATGGCTTCCGAAGGTAGTGTAACCAAGAAAAGACACAGTTGGATCCAAAAGTGTGCTATAGCTCTTATCAAATTTTTAGGTTGGAAGATTACTAACAACACTGATTCAACTATTGCAAAAAAAGCAGTCGTGGTACTGGCACCCCACACCAGTAATTGGGACTTTGTCTATGGCATGTTATTTACCCTTAGCGCTCCTGATTTAACGCTTAGGTTTGCCATAAAAAAAGAAGTAATGTTTTTTCCACTTTCCTATTTAATGAAAATGCTGGGTGCTGTTCCAATAGACAGAACAAACAAAAACAAATCCACTAATATGGTAGCTGCTATGGCAGAAATGTTCCATCAATCGGATAAGCTTTTGTTAGTGATTGCACCTGAAGGCACAAGGAGCTATGTAAAAAGATGGAAAACAGGTTTTTATAGGTTAGCGCAAGCAGCAAACGTTCCCATTATTTTAGGGTATATCAACTACGCTAAAAAGGAAATGGGGTTTGGTCCAATCTTTGATATTACAGGTGACATCGACAAAGATATAGCAAATATTCAAGATTTTTACCGAAAAATACCTGGCAAATATCCAAACCAAGGAGTTGTTTGATCTGCCAATTTGGCATTGTTCAGTACATTTGGCAAAAAAATTGCATTACATAAAGCATAATGTTACCATTAGCTATTACTTTTACTATTTGAATCATGAGGCCATCTCGTAACATTTTATACCATAAATAAAAGCATGAAGGTACCAAACACACATACAAACGGACAAGGCTGCTGCAAAGAGCCCCTAGAAAAAAACCAAGCAAGTGGTTGTTGTAGCAGTGAAACAACAACTAATCAGCCATGCTGCTGTAACGGTGAAGAAGCCATCCATCAACCATGTTGCTGTGGCCAGCAAGAAGCAGATCCGCAACTAGGTTGTTGTCAATCAGCTGATGTAATAGATGATGTACATCATCAAACCTGTAATGCTGAGATGCCTTCATTGGAACAGTTACAAACACTGTTGATGGAGGCAAACAATAAATATATGCGTCTTTACGCTGAATTCGATAATTTTAAAAAACGGCAAGTTAAAGAACGGATAGCCCTGACCGATAAGGCTAACGAGCAAACACTAAAAGAACTCTTACCCATTGTAGATGATTTTGAAAGATGTATAATGTCACTACAAGGTGCACAGGAAGTACCCCAACACATGGAAGGCATTAAACTAATTTATGATAAACTAGCTGGGATTTTAAAAAAGTATGGTATAGAAGAAATAGCCATAGAAAAAGGAAGTGTATTTAATGCCGATTTGCATGAAGCCATTATGCAACAGCCAGTAGATAATCCAGAAATGCAAGGGAAGATTGTCTCCGTAGTGGAAAAAGGCTATCTGATCAATGAGTATGTATTGCGGTTTGCTAAAGTTATAATTGGAGTATAAATGGAAAAAGACTATTACAGTGTTTTGGGTATAGAACGTAGTGCCACTGCAGAGCAGATTAAAAAAGCCTATCGAAAGATAGCCATGCAGTATCATCCAGATAAAAACCCAGGGAACAAAGCAGCAGAAGAAAAGTTTAAAGCTGCCACAGAAGCCTATGATGTTTTAAGTAATCCAGATAAAAAGCATCAATATGATCGCTTCGGTACACAAGGATTCCAAGAGGGAGGTAGGTCATATGGAGATGACTTTTTCGAAGGTGATTTGAATGACCTGTTTCAGGACTCTCCCTTTAGCAGTTTTTTTGGTGGTGGCAGGAGAACAAAACGGTCATCCAACTATGGTGAAGATTTACGGATAAGAATCAAACTAAATCTTAAAGAGATTGCATTAGGTACTGAGAAAAAAGTCAAAGTAAAACGTTATACAAGTTGTGATACGTGCGGCGGTAATGGAGCAGAAAATGGACTTGCTGTAGAGAAATGTGGATCATGTAAAGGACATGGTGTGGTTCGTAAAACAACCCAAACTGTGCTGGGCAATATGCTGACAGAATCCATTTGTAGCAATTGTGCTGGAACAGGTAGTCGTATTAAAACACCTTGCATTGATTGTCAAGGAGAAAGCAGAAAGCTTATAGATGATCTTATCACCTTTCAAGTGCCTAAGGGGGTAAGAAAAAATATGGAACTTACGCTACGTGGCAAAGGTAACGTACCAGCCCGTGGTGGTATGCCAGGTAGTTTGATTGTCCAGATAGAAGAAGAAGAAGATGATCTTTTAAAACGTGAAGGCAATAATATTTGCTATACCTTACACATTAGTTTTATAGATGCTACATTAGGTTGTGAAATGGAAGTACCCACCATATATGGTAAAGTTAGACTTAAGATTCCACCTGGCACATCATGTGGTGAGGTTCTTAAATTAAGAGGAAAAGGCATCGCAGATCTAAATGGTTATCATAAAAAAGGAGATCAGTTAGTCTATGTGCAAATTTGGACACCACAAGAACTAACAAAGGAAGAAAAGGACATTTTGCTTTCACTGCGCGATTCGCCTAACTTTATACCAAAGCCAAATAAGAAAGAAGAAAGTTTTTTTGAACGGATTAAATCCTTTTTTCAAGGATAAACTAATAGAATGCTTGCATAGCGCTGCATGCTGCTGGTAATTTACACATCGAGCCAGTGCTTTACATCTTTACGTACATATAGTACGCTATGATTTTCTGCTCTATGTTTCCTACCAATGCCGTAACATAAACCAGTTATGCAAAAAGTCTACTATCTGATTATTTCTATCTATTCATGACTATGGTAGGTTTAAGCAAGAAAAGAAAAAAGCCTTTTGTATTAATTTCGTGAACAGGTACTGTTATTTACAATGTCCTTATGAGCCAATTTGTAGTTTCTGCAAGAAAATACCGTCCTACTAATTTTAAAGATGTTATTAGTCAGCCCCATATTACCACCACATTAAAGAATGCCATCGCATCTAAGCAACTGGCACATGCTTTTCTTTTTTGCGGACCGCGTGGTGTCGGAAAAACTACCTGTGCGCGTATACTGGCCAAAGTCATCAATTGCTTGCAAATTACAGAAGCAGTAGAACCTTGTAACCAGTGTGCCAATTGTATCAGCATAAGCAGCAACAGTTCTATAAATGTATATGAGTTAGATGCAGCTTCTAATAATTCTGTAGAAGACATTCGTGACCTGGTTAGTCAGGTCCGTTATGCTCCTCAAATGGGTAAATATAAGGTCTACATTATAGATGAGGTGCATATGTTGTCTAATGCGGCCTTTAATGCTTTTCTAAAAACACTTGAAGAACCTCCTAGCTATGCCATATTTATATTGGCTACTACAGAGCGTCACAAGGTTTTACCTACTATTTTGTCTCGTTGTCAAATCTTTAATTTTAATAGAATTAGATTAGAAGATATTGTCACACAACTTAAAACAATTGCTACACAAGCCGCTATTCTTTATGAGGAATCCGCACTGCAGTTGATTGCACAAAAAGCAGAAGGGGCTATGCGGGATGCACTTTCTATGTTTGATCTACTTGCTACTGCTGCAGGACCAGGCGGTAAGATTACCTATACCAACACACGTGATCATCTGCAAATATTGGATGATGACTATTATTTTCAATGTACAGAAGCTTGTTTACAAGGGAATATTCCTGCTGTTCTTTCTCTTTATGATAGGGTCTTACGGGCAGGCTTTCATGGACATCATTTTGTGGTAGGACTTGGCGAACATTTACGTAATCTATTGGTCTGTAAAGACCGTGCCACTATTGCGCTTTTAGAGGTTACGGATAACATTCGCCCGCGTTATGCGGAGTATGCTGCTCAATGTACTATCTCTTTTTTATTAAAGGCGTTAACCCGTTTAAACCAGTGTGACATAGGATATAAATCCAGCCAACATCAAAGGTTACATGTTGAGCTGGCACTGATTGAATTAGCCAGTATCTATTCATCTGGTACAGCAAGCACTATAGCACCACGACTAGATGAACCATTACCCAAAGTGCCCTCTCCTAAAGATCCTGCTGTAGTTAGGCCTAAACCAGTTCATATTACACCTACTAAGGCATCTACTACACCACTGATCCACGCTAACCATAGGCTCGACCATGCAGCGGCGAATCCTGTAGTAGATGACCCAAAACGAGCAACGATAACGATTCCTACTTTAACAAGCTTAAAGTCTTCATTAACGGCAAAAGAAAAATTGAGTAATCAAGAAATTGCGAATGAGGCTGATGTAAAAAAAAAAATAAAAACCCAGTATGATAGACCAGCATCAGAACTAGAAGCAATGGTTGCATCGTACTTAGCTGATTATAGGGAACAGCTTAAGAAAGATGGCCGTATAGCCGCCTATCAAGTTATGAATCAATCGACAAAAATTCAAGGTTCAGTTATTACCATTTCATTGATTAATCCGGTTCAAGAGGCTATGCTACAAAACCTAAAAGAGGAGCTCTTACCTGAACTGCGCAAAAAATTAAATCATCCTGATATAACGATTCAAAGCATGTTGATCGAGCAGATAACCTCTGAAAAACCCTACACAGATCAAGAAAAATTAAGCTACTTAAGTAAAAAAAACCCTGCTATAGGCTTACTCCAAGAACGTTTTATGTTGGAGGTAGCTTATTAAATAAGCATATTAGACAAGTTATAGTTATTTGATGTGAAGCCTTGTTTTATTTTTATTACGATGGGTATCGTAATCCCATGGCTTATTAAAGTTGTATCCTATTGAAAATAGGGATGAAAATATTCCTTGGGATGGAATAAGATAGAAAGATAGTATATCCCAATGAAAAATAAGTCCTGCGTTTGTCTCATATCCTATACCTAAAAGCGTAAGTTCAAACCCTATTCTTCTATTAATATTAAATAAATACTTGGCTCAAACTTATCCTTCCACTCTACTTCCAGCGTGATTTTCATAAGTGTTTCTTATTTTAGTAGTTATTAGTATCTGTTCAGCGGACTGGTAAAAGGCTTTTGTAGCCTACTTCTTTTTGATAAAGAAGGGGGAAGAAAAATCAAGCTCTCCGTCCAAATTCGCTAAAAGTGGCCTTTGCAGCGTATCTGTTCATGACATTGGTAAAAAATGGAACTTTATTGTTACTTTTTTCTTGATAAAAAAGTAAGCAAAAA
>NZ_JAACGD010000004.1 GCF_022810445.1 Candidatus Cardinium sp. cBcalN2
AATATCAACTACTACAGCTAATAATTGCTTTTCACCTCCACTCAGCAGGTGTGATTTTTTATATCTTAAATGGGCTAAGTCATAACTAGTAAGCAGCCTGTTAATCGCTGCATGAATCTCTTTTTTAGTATACCCCATATTTTTAAGGCCAAAAGCGATATCGTCTTCTACGATTGGAAATATAATTTGATGATCAGGATTTTGAAAGATAAATCCTACTTTAGCTCTGACCCCTCTGCGCGCTTGACAAGTAGACAAACCATCAATCTCCACTTTCCCTTCAGATGGAAGCTGTAAGCCATTTATCAACCTAGCAAATGTGCTTTTGCCGCTCCCATTTGAACCTATAATGCCAATTTTTTTTTCACATAAGGTTACATGCACATTTTTTAAAGCGAAAAAATCATCAAAACAAACGCTCACATGCTCTATTTTAATCATCTTATTATCTATCAGCAAAGTTTTGACACCAAAATGGCCATTAGCTATAGGTTTGGCCAAAGTTCTATTCTTTAATTAAAGGATAAGCTCTTTTAATAACCATTGCAGTAGTAGCTGCAATAGCAGCCTTAATGATATCTCCTGGTATGAAAATGATAGCTCCTAAAAAAGCTTTATTTAGGGGTATATCAAATAGTAAACTGGTCCATAATAGACCGATAACATATAATATAACAACCCCACCTAATAGGATATATATAAAAGCCCAGGTTGTATTCAATCGATGCCAATTTTTTTCAAATAAAAAGCCAATACTATAGGCAGAGATAGGAAAACCAAGTATAAAGCCACCAGTTGGTCCTAAGATCAGGCCTATGCCACCACGACCACCGCTCATAATAGGGAATCCGGTTAACGCGATAGCTATAAACAAAAGAGAGGCGAAAGCGGCTCTTTTAGCGCCTAAAATGCTACCTGCTAGCATAGGCCCTAAAGATTGAGCCGTTATGGGAACGGGGTTAAAAGGCAATACAATCATAGGTAGAGCGCCTAAAACAGCATATATGGCCGCAAATAGCGCTATGTATACGGTGTCTTTTGTGGTCATAGAAGTAATGGTTTATTATATTGAAAAACAAAGATAATAGATAGGGATGCCTTGCGCTATGAATCGCTTTTCATAAGTAGTCTGAAGGCCAAAATGGTTAGCTAATAATGAAGAGTTATATAAATCTCTTGTATAATCGCCTAGTTCTAGGCTTTGTTCTTGTAGTAAATTGAATGTGTAATCAAATAGTAAGCTACTATCTGTTTTTAAGTGCACAAGTCCACTTTTTATCAGTATGGCTGCATATAGTTTTAAAAAGCGCGTGCTGGTAAGCCTACGTTTGATATCTCTGTTTTTAGGTCTAGGATCTGGAAAGGTAATCCAAATCTCAGTTATTTCATCTTTTTCAAAGAAATCTAGCAGGTGCGTTACCTGCGCACGTAGAAAGGCAACATTATCTAAGCCATATTTTTGGGCTTCTTGCCCGCCTTTCCATAACCGATCTCCTTTGATATCAATGCCTATAAAGTTTCTTTTTGGAAATATTTTGGCCAGACCTATCGTATAAGCACCGTGCCCACAACCAATTTCTAATGTAATAGGATAGCTGTTTCTAAAATAGCATGCATGCCACTTCCCTTTGATATTTTTATAAATAGGTTTTCCGGGTTCTATAAGGTGATCCAAAAATTTATTGGCCTCAAAACGCTGGCGTTTCTTTCTCATAGCTTTATGGAAGCGGTTTTTCCATTAAAGTCGTTAAAACAGCATACCCTTCTTCCTCAACAGCAATGGTATGTTCAAAGTGGGCTGAGGGTTGACCATCTTTGGTGACAATGGTCCACCTATCTTCTAAAATTTTAATGGCCGAATGGCCAAGGTTGCATATAGGCTCTATGGCCAGTATCATACCTGCTTGTATAATAGGCCCTTGATTAGGTTTGCCATAATTTGGAATCTCAGGTGGCTCATGCAGCCTAGTGCCTACACCATGCCCACCCAATTCTTTTACAATGCTAAGCTTATGCGCTGTAGCATATTGACCTATGGCATGAGAGATGTCAGAAAGATGAATGCCTGCTTTGATCACACTTAGCCCTTTCCATAACGCTTTTTCGGTATGAATTAATAAAAATTTTTTTTCATCGGCAATGTTGCCAACGGGATAAGTCCAAGCACTATCTCCAATATAGCCTTGATACTTTACACCTATATCAATGCTGATAATATCTCCCTCTTGCAAGACGCGATTGCTGGGTATGCCGTGGACAACCCCATCATTAATAGAAATACAAGTAGCATTTGGAAAGCCGCGATACCCCTTAAATACAGGATCAGCCTCATGGCTTCGAATCAATTCTTCCACCATTTTGTCTAAGGCTAGGCTACTGACACCTGGTTGAATGGCATTCCTTAACAAGTTATGACAAAGCGCTACAATATGGCCTGCTCTTTGCAATAGCTTGACCTCAGAATGGGTGCGTATTTTGATCATATAAAATGATTAGAGGCTGGGGGAGATTGACTTTTAGTGTTGGATAAAATAAGTTAAGTGGAGAATATCGGATTCGAACCGATGACCCCTTGCTTGCAAAGCAAGTGCTCTAACCAGCTGAGCTAATCCCCCTTTTGTTAAGACTATGATACATCTGGTCAATTGCTTGTATCATCAAGCAAATATAATGGTGTTTTTTGAAAAAATCAAAATAAATCCTTGTTTCCGTTCAACCAATGGCGTTCACTTAAGGATGGCGCCAACATGGGTAGATTTAAGCCGTTGTTTTTCTTTTCATCTGTAAACGGTGCTTTCTGATCGCAGCTTTTTCCAAGGGTACGTTTTTTGTATACTTCTGCTACACTAGTGAACAGCCCATGGCGTCAACTTAATGAATCAGTTGATTAAGCAAGTTTTTTAAAAAATAATGTCATTTTTACTTATCCATTCAACAATATGCTGGGGCTACTGAATAAAACCGCCCCTTGTAAAATAGTTTAGATGAGTAATCACCTATTAGAGCTGCTTAGAAAAACAGCTTGTTTGAACCCGCGCAGCAGGTAAGTTCTGTTTTTCCAGCTCTAATAGGTGATTACCGAAACTTTTTATAGAGGGCTTGATTTTTTGTTCACTTTTTGATCAAGCAAAAAGTGATATAAAAGCACTTTTTTACCACCCATGTCTCGAACAAGATACGTCTGCAAAGTAGCTGTTCAACCAATGGTGTCTACTTAAGGATGTCCACTATTGGTACATTTAAGCTGTAAGGCATTTTCCCCTTACTTTTTTCTTGATAAAAAAGTAACTTTAACCATTCATTACTTTCGCCAATAGTGGTGAATAGATACAAGATTTCTAACAAAAAAACATTGAAATAAGCTATGGTTATATCTCTTATTGCCGCGATGGCATTAAACAGGGTCATTGGCAAGGACAATAAACTGCCTTGGCATATTCCTGCTGATTTACAAGAATTTAAAAAAAATACACTAGGCCATCATTTAGTAATGGGTAGTCAAACATTTCGTTCTATTGGTCGTCTTTTACCCAATCGAATAAGCATAGTCGTTAGTACAAAAATGGATCAATCAGTTGTTGGTTATCATGTAGTAAGAAGTATAGCTGAAGCTATAAGTTTAGCAAAAGCACAAGGAGAATCAGAGTTGTTTGTGATTGGAGGAGGGTCGATTTACCGCCAAACTTTACCTTTAGCCCATAGAATTTACTTAACAAAAATCCATGCTATATTAGCAGGAGATACCTATTTTCCTATGCTAGGGAAAGAATGGGTGCAACGTGTAGTACGTTCCTTTAAAGCAGATAATAAAAATAGCTATGATTATGAGTTTATTGTATTAGAAAAGGAATGTTAAAGGATGATCCTTAGCTATCAGGCCACCATGTGGCTTAAAAAATAAATTGGATGGACTATTAAACAGATAAAAATAAAAATTTTTAAGTTTTTTTTATTAAATTGCATCTATTTATAAGCCTAGGCCCCGTGTTCAAAATCACAAAAATAAAGAATAATCATGGAGTTTACGGTATCATCAGCTTTGCTTTCACAGCAGCTAACTGCTATTAGCGGGGTTATAGCCCGTAATCCAGTTGTCCCAATCTTAGAAAATTTTCTTTTTGAGGTAGATCATGATCGTTTAGTCGTTACAGCATCAGATTTGCAAGTTTCGATTAGTGCTTCTTTGGCCATTCAATCAGATGACCAAGTAAGTGTGGCCATACCTGCTCGTATGTTGCTGGATACGGTTAAAAATCTACCAGAACAGCCTATTAAACTCGAAATTAACCCCAATTCTTATACTGTTTCTATTAAATCTGATAATGGGCAATATAAATTGGCAGGAGAAAGTGCTAATGACTTCCCCCAATTAGCTAGTTTAGATGATGGTATCACCTTAGATGTAGAAGTGGATGTATTGAAAAATATTTTGCAAAAAACCATATTTGCCACTAGTAATGATGAGTTAAAACCTGCTATGTCTGGTGTCTATATAGAATTGACCCATGCTATGGCTACTTTTGTCGCTACGGATGGACATCGGTTAGTGCGTTATATTCGTCAAGATCTGTCAGCCTCTACACAAAGCCCAATTATTGTGCCTAAAAAAGCATTGATACTTTTGAATGGACTACTAAGTAGTAAGGATAAGCAAGTTGGTTTTACTTTTGATCGACATAAAATCCAATTTACGATCGATAACATTAGTATGATTAGTAGATTAGTCGATGAACGATATCCAGATTATGAGAATGTCATACCTAAGGAACATACCAGTAAGCTTACCATAAGCAAGCCTGCGTTGGTGAGTGCGCTTAGACGTGCGGCTATTTATGCTAATAAAGCTACCCATCAGGTCAAGTTAATCATTGTAGCAAATCAATTGACGCTTGTAGCAGAAGATTTAGACTTTTCTAATGAAGCACAAGAACAGCTGATTTGTACCTATGAAGGCGATCCGCTCGAGATAGGCTTTAATGCCAAGCTTTTACTAGACATGCTTGGTAGTATCACCACAGAAGAAGTAGAGTTCTTTTTCTGGGGGGCTAATAAAGCGGTGTTAATTTTTCCTAAAGGACAAAATCAACAAGAGCATTTGCTGTTATTGATTATGCCTATTATTTTTTAGCAAGGCTTTTTTGCACTTTATTTAATATTGAATTTGATCGTTATATAGCTATGCCATACATCGTTTATATATTTAAGTTGTTTTTTCTTTTTTTATTATTCACACCAAGGCTTGCTTATACCAAATCATATGATAATCAAATAAATCAATTAATTGTTTTATTTCATGGATTAGGTAACCATGCAGCCTCTTTTCATACTATAAAGCAGGAGCTGGAACAAACCTTTCCGGCTGCTTCTGTAGTTGCTCTAACGAGTGTAGAAGGTGCCCAAAGTGTAGAGCTTTCTATAAAACAACAAGCTGAAATGAACTTTAAGGAGCTTGCTAGTAAGGTAGAAAACCTACAAGATAAATCTATACTACTAGTAGGTCATAGTCAAGGAGGCCTAAGGGCTTATACTTTTCTCAAGCAGTACGAAAGTCTTTTATCTATAAAAGGACTGATTACGTTAGCCGCTCCATGGGAAGGAGCGCCTGGGGCTAGGGTAGATGCTGCCATGCTATCAGCTCATTTGACTAATCCTGTTTTAGCTGATCTGCGTAGGCTTTCGCTTACATTGGGTTATCCTGAGCATGCGCTTGAAGAGCAGCTTATGTTCAATATACAAAGCAATCAAGCCGTATGTGTTTATCCCGGTGGAAAAGACTTGATGGCAGGTAGTGTTTTTTTAAATGAGCTACAAGCCTTACTTCGTGACGAAAAAATACCTATACTAGCGATAGGAGGAGGGCAGAGTGACTTGAGAGCTCTTTTGAAGAAGAAAAGCACCCATCGTTTTAAGGCTTTACATGACATGTATACTTTTTTTGTAGTGGGCGAAAAATACTTTACTTGCCATCATGATATGCAACTTCCACTTGATAGCCAGCATGCGTTGCATGTTCTCTGTAAGAAAAAGAAAAATTTCAAAAGAGTTTTTATTAAAGATGCGTTTCATAGTAGTCATGTTTTAGCTATACCGGTACCAAAGTCCAAAAATATACTTTCACATCCTCGTGTCTTGGATGCCATTACAAAGTTTGCTAAAAACCTATTTAAGGCTACATAAAAGTATCTTTACGACTTTGGTCAAATCAGCAACTATTTACTCATGATTTGATTTTTGTATCTGTTCAAGCAATGGTGTCAACTTAAGGGGTATATTTAATTGATTATTATATATAATAATATATAAAAAAATGCCCCTTGTAAAATAGTTGCGATCAGAAAGTGACCCTTATAGCTGAAATAGAAAAACAGCTGCAATCATGTTGCAGGGTGGATTCAGTTTTTCCAGCTGTAAGGGGCGCTTTCCGCAACTTTTTACCAGGGCTTGATTTTTTGCTTACTTTTTTAT
>NZ_JAACGD010000040.1 GCF_022810445.1 Candidatus Cardinium sp. cBcalN2
AAAATCATCAAATCGCGTATCTTAAAAGCATACCTGACAAACTAAACTTAACTGACAGGTACATACATTAATCTTTTAATGCCTGTCAGATTAAATAGCAACTACTACATATCATCAATAGGTTTCAAAAAACATTGCACTAGCTTAGCAAAGATTTCTATAGGGTTATAACCACTCTTGCCTGGCTTATACGCCATAGCACTTTTCAATTCAGTCTCTAAACAGGTCTTACAAGCTTGAATATGATCTGGGCTGTAAATAGCTGCAATAGCCTCTAAAGCTTTTTGATAATTTGCTTTAGCTTCTTGAATAACAATTTTTCCTTTGGCAAGACTATTATTAAGCAAACGGAATATCAACAGCTGGGCTACGCTAGCCCAATAAGGTATAATATCCTGGTTTAGATAATCTGAAATTTTACGAGTAAACTTTTCAAGATCAGCTGTATTAACATGAGGCTGGGTGTAACTTTTCGACTTAACCGACTGCTTACTAAGTACTTTATGAAGGTTAATTTTGGTATTGTTAACCATAACTATTTTAGATGCTTTGGTACTTTGACCAAAATCTTCTAGGTTAACTGCTCTAATGAATGGATTACGCAACATATTTTTTAACTGCTTAGAAGCGGCTTTTTGCCAACAGGATAAATAATTCAGTATGGGCAACAGAATAGAGGGACTGGGCGGTCCTTTCAAGCGCATGACTGGTAGGGAGTCGTCCGAAGGTATTTTAGAAACACCAACCAAGCTTAAACTATTATATAGCATCAGCAATTCCTCGTGGGCATATCCATTCTGTTTAGCCTGAAATTGGGCATCAATTTCCTTGATCTTATCAAGAGTATAGCTAGCTTTATGTTGATCAACATAACTAGAACATTCCTTAAATTTTTCAAACAAACTATTTATTTTCTGTAGGACTTCATCAAACGTAGATGGATCCGAACTAGATGGATGGTCACCTAGCGATTCTTGTTCTAAAGATGGATTACCAATCATATAACTTTTCGAATAACCATTGCAGGTAACCAATACTACCAATAGATGGGGCCACCAAATAATAAAAGCATAATAGGTTTTTATCTTTTTCATAATTATAAAATTGAAAAACTAATAATATTACTTGTTTATAACAAAACAATTTTATATTAAAAAATTTTATATTAAAATCAAATTATAAAAAAGCATCGTATCTGTTCCTGACACTGTTAAAAAATGAATTTTTTAAAGCTACTTTTTGCTTGATCAAAAAGTAGCCAAAAAATCAAGCGCTGATGAAAAAAGTTACTGAAAGCTTACTTTACAACTGGAAAAACAGGAACCTCTCTCCAATCCATCCCGGCAACTGTTTTTCTTTTCATCTGTAAACTCCGCTTTCTGATCGCACTTTTTTCAAAGGGCGCGTTTTTTTCCTAGCATAAGCCATAGTGGTGAACGGAAACAAAGCATCGCATCTATTTAGTCGTATGGTTTTTTCTTGTTTTATCTTTTGGTATTCGACTTTTAGAGGATTTATAGGCTCAGATGCTGGATCCGCTAATTGGTCTGTATTAACCCTGATTAGGAGTATGATCAGACTCTATAGAATGGACGCGCAAGCCTACATGCTGCAACTCCTTAACTACGGAATCGATATTAGCAAGGTTAACATAAGGCTCCTGATTTAAAATAACACCAGCAAGCAAGGTTTTATATTTGGCTATAATGATATCTGGTGCTGCCGCTTTATTGGTTATAGCCGCTACTAACTCGCTATTTTTAGGAGCGTTATGTGCTACTGGAAATATAGCTACATCACCCATTATATGAACTATAGCAGTACTATACAAGGTATTATACAGTATAGTCAGACTACTTAGTAATGCTTCCTTAAGGCTAGCATCAACATCATATACAATCGAGTTAACCAAGCTACAAAGTTGAGCGTACCTGCCATCAATAGGTTTTAAACTACGCTCCCTTAGTTTCTGAATGATCTTGGCAGGATCATAGATAACACTACGTGCCTGATAATCGGCATAAGCATTACCCGTTTTCCTGTGAGTTTTTATATAGTTCTGATAATGAAAAACATACTCTTGTCTCCAAAGGAATGCAGTATGCTGGGTAGCTTCTTTATATTTTTTTTCAGCATCACTCAAATTAATATATCCTTGCGCAACACTAGTATTAAGTGCCTGACGTATCAAGTAGTCCACTACTCTGCCCAGATAAGGTATAAGATGCTTAGCATATAGCGTAACAACTGCATTTTGAATGGATCGATTACGCCTGGCACCTGGATCATCATCACTGTATTTACGTATCACTCTTTGATTATGTATCTGCTCTTGCACATACTTAACTTGCTTATTGATATTTTTTTTAGAGCAATTTATGCCTTTTACTCGAGTAGAAGATGAAGTCATAGCCCGGTGAACTGCCTCGTTTTCCACTTTTATATAATCCTCAACACGCAAGCCAGAGGATCCTGAACAGATAAATAAATCATTACAAACATCTGAAAAGCTTTTAATAAGCTTATCGTACCAACATCTTAAATAATACAATTCATGAAAAGTGGGCGTATGAGCTCGGCATTCTTTAAACTTAATCAGCTGGTCTGAATCCATATTAGCCCTATCTACAGCAGGTGTTGGTATGAGCTGGCCACCCTGAGTAAGATAGGGTTGCTGTAACTTCAAAAAACTTGTATCAACCACAGCCAGTTTATTTAAAACATCAGTTTTATTTTCCGATATATACTGCTTAAAAGAATCCAAGCATTTGATTAATGTATCATTCAAATAAAGTAGTAGCTGGATCGATTCATCATCAAATTTATATATCTTTGGATCATATATTGTATAGACTAAATCTACTTTTCTTTCTACACCAGGTGGATTATGAATTGGCTGATCAGTTAACGATACGAGTGGCCCAGATGGATTATCATCCATCATACCATTTTTAGTATGGTAACTACATCCAGCTAACGTTGAAAATGCGCTAGCGCAGATCATAGAACTATAGAAAATATTTGCTTTTTTCATGTTTTTTATCTTATATGGTGCTAATTTACTAACTAATCAAGCTAATGATGTATATAGGTAAACTCTTTGCTATTATCATATAAATTTTTAACAAAAAAATCAACTGACTAAAAAGAGTGTGATGGTATTATCCGACCTATTACGCTAGAAATAGGTCAGATGATGCTATATTGATGGTGTTTTATATTAGAATATACTTATGGGGCTGAGAATAAAATAAACTATAACTTGATTAACATAATCTTTCCAGTTCACATCATCTGCTCAACAGGTGACTGAACCACAGACTATCATTTAAAGCTATACTGCCGCATAGGGATCATATTGTTCTACGCTCACACCAAACTCTTGTAAAAAATTTAACCCTTCTTCCTGATCTAGGTTTTTATAAGCTGCATAAGAGTCTTTGTATATCACTTTTTTAATGCCTGTACTAAATATCATACGGGCGCAAGGGAGACAAGGTGAAAGGGTAATATAAAGTAGACTATCTCGTACATTGATATGATTGGTTAATGCATACAGCAGCGCATTTTGTTCTGCATGAATCGCTAAGGAACAACTACCTTTTATATTCCTAGCACAACCTGTTTTAGGCCATATCTCATCACAATTATAAGCACCTGATGGAGGTCCATTGTATCCTATAGAAATAATACGGGTGTCTTTTGTTAATACAGCACTTACTTTCTTTTTAACACAATGTGAGCGTTGGGCTAACTGAATGGCCAAGGACATAAAAATGGTATCAAATGTAGGTCTTTCCGTCATTACTGCTTTTTATTATATAGTTGGTACTTTTATTTCATGGTTTGCAAGAGATTTACATATCTGTTCAGGTAATGGCGGCAACTTAAGGGATATATTGAATTGACTATTATACATAATAGTATATAAAAAAATGCCCCTTGTAAAATAGTTGCGATCAGAAAGTGATCCTTATAGCTGAAATAGAAAAACAGCTACAATGGATGTTGCAGGGTGGATTCTGTTTTTCCAGCTGTAAAGGGGAGCTTTCCGTAACTTTTACAAGCTGATAGATGCTAATTTTTTACTCAAAA
>NZ_JAACGD010000041.1 GCF_022810445.1 Candidatus Cardinium sp. cBcalN2
TTTTTCATCAGCGCTTGATTTTTTGGCTACTTTTTGATCAAGCAAAAAGTAGCTTTAAAAAATTCATTTTTTAACAGAGTCAGGAACAGATACAGGAATTTTTATTTTTTTTATTTGATTATAAGTATTTTCATCTTATTTTTTTCTTCATAAGAAAGTAAGAAAAAAATCAAGCCTTGTGCAAAAAACTGCTGTAAGCTCAGCTTACAGCTGGAAAAACAGAAATCGCCCGCTGCAGCCCTCCTGTCAACGGTTTTTCTATTTCAGCTGTAAGGAGTGATTGCTGATCGCAATTATTTTACAAGGGGCGTTTTTATACGTAGCCTTACCATACTGCTGAATGGATACTAAAAACTTTTCTTGTGTAAACGAATGTTTCTACATCAATTGAAAATACTTTATAAGTAATAAGATGTATAGCTCTAAAATACCAAAAATCTCAAAAAGTAAGGCTAGAGCATTAACAAAAATTATAATGCCTGCCTATCACAACGGTCTTAATTATTTACCAGTGTTGTGAACAGATAGGCCTATTTGCTTTTTGGGCCTAGCGTTACCATAGTGCTGACTAGATAGGATATCAGTAAGTTAAAAATGCTATTTAATCATTTAACTTTAATACCGCCATAAAAGCCTCTTGGGGAATTTCTACTGATCCCACCTGTCTCATTCGTTTTTTACCCTTTTTTTGTTTTTCTAACAACTTCCGTTTTCGTGAAATATCACCACCATAGCATTTGGCAATCACATTTTTGCGCAGCGACTTTACCGTTTCTCTAGCAATAATTTTTGTACCAATAGCTGCTTGAATACTCACTTCAAACATATGTCTAGGAATGATTTCTTTAAGCTTTTTACATAAAACCTTGCCCCGTTCGTAGGCATTGGACCTATGTACAATTGCCGAAAGCGCATCTACTTTTTCATTATGTAATAAAATATCTAGTTTCACCAGGTCTGCATTAGCAAACCTAGATAATTCATAATCTAAGGAAGCATATCCACGTGAAATGGTCTTGAGTTTATCAAAAAAGTCAAAAACCACTTCTGCTAAGGGTAGTTCAAAAGTAAGTTCTACACGGTCAGCGGTTAAATAAACTTGATTTTTAAAAATCCCTCTTCTATCCATACAAAGTTTCATAATCCCTCCCACAAATTCTGATTTTGTAATAATTTGTGCTTGAATAAGCGGTTCTTCGATACGATCAATGGTATTAGGGTCGGGCATATCTGCAGGTGCTTGCACATCTATCAATTGACCTTTTTGATCTATTACATGAAACTGTACCGATGGAACGGTAGTGATAATAGTGATATTAAATTCTTTTTCTAGGCGTTCCTGTATAATCTCCATATGGAGCATCCCCAAGAAACTACATCGAAATCCAAAACCTAAAGCAGCAGAGCTCTCTGGTTCCCAAATCAATGAAGCGTCATTTAATTTTAATTTTTCCATAGAATCTCGCAATGCCTCATATTCGGTAGTATCTACTGGATAGATGCCGGCAAAAACCATAGGCTTGACCTCTTCAAATCCCTTAATCATGGCCCCTAACGGACGCCCAGCCTTATCTACATGGGTAATCGTATCCCCCACTTTTATTTCACTTGCATTTTTAATGCCAGCAATCATATAGCCTACATGTCCTGCTTCTAAACTGGGTTGGGGTATTTGTTGCAACTTTAAAATACCGACCTCTTCCACCCTATATTCTAGACCTGTACTAATACATTGAATCTGGTCTCCAGCTTTAATTGCTCCATTAAAAATCCGAAAATAAACCTCTACACCAC
The DNA here is from genome assembly GCF_022810445.1 of Candidatus Cardinium sp. cBcalN2. GTDB lineage: Bacteria > Bacteroidota > Bacteroidia > Cytophagales > Amoebophilaceae > Cardinium. The sequence goes on from NZ_JAACGD010000041.1 coordinate 1,795, forward strand.
GAAAAGTATTATATAATGAATCAAAAATCATGGCTTGCAGGGGTGCGCGATAATCCCCTGTAGGAGCAGGTATACGCCTGACTACTGCTTCCAGTATGGTATCAATACCAAGGCCTTGCTTGGCACTAGCAGCAATGATTTCATCGCGATTACACCCTATCAGTTCTATGATTTGATCTTTTACCTCCTCTGGCATGGCCCCTGGCAAATCAATCTTATTCAAGACAGGAATAATGGTAAGGTTTTGATCCAAGGCCAGATAGAGATTAGAAATCGTTTGCGCTTCTACCCCCTGTGCTGCATCGACTATCAGTAACGCCCCCTCGCACGCAGCAATTGATCGAGAAACTTCATAGGTAAAGTCTACGTGTCCTGGCGTATCAATTAAATTGAGTAAATAAGATTGACCATTATATATGTATTCCATTTGGATTGCATGGCTTTTAATCGTGATACCACGCTCACGTTCTAAATCCATATTATCTAGCACTTGATTTTTTTGATCACGTATGCCAACTGTTTTAGTTACTTCTAATAAGCGATCTGCCAAAGTGCTTTTGCCATGATCAATATGGGCAATGATGCAAAAATTTCGAATATTTTTCATTAAAATTAATTGAGTGGAGGTAAAACGCCCTGATCTATCTTTACTACCATTTACGGTACTGCAAGGTACGGAATTTCAAAAATAGTATTATCTTTGCATTAACATTTATTCTAATTTTCTGACTAGTTATGCATAACTTAATAAAATATGTTGAGGTAACTTGTAATCCTCAACCAGTACGCACATTTCCCTCTTTTAAGGCTGGAGATACCATCAACGTCCATGTAAAAATACAAGAAGGAAATAAAGTACGTATTCAACAATTTCAAGGAGCCGTTATTCAACGTAAAAACCCTAATACCAATGGAGAGACTTTTACTATACGTAAAGTATCTAAAGAGGTAGGTGTAGAACGCATTTTTCCTTTGCTCTGTCCTAATATTGAGAAAATAGAAGTAAAAAGAAAAGGCCGTGTGCGTAGAGCTAGAATTTACTACCTACGAGGCAAACAAGGTAAAGCAGCGCGTATTAAGGAGCTTAGGTAGGAAAAATGCACTTAGTTACTTCTTACAAAGCACTTTTCAAGGTTTTTTTATGCTCTTTTTGCTGACATATCTAGCTAGCTAACCCATATTTTAGATAGCCTTATTAACACATTTATACTATATTTTCCTATATTTGTTATAATAAACCAATTGATTTTGGCCGCCTCCTTAGCTCAACTGGCAGAGCAACTGATTTGTAATCAGTAGGTTGCTGGTTCGATTCCGGCAGGGGGCACTCTACGCTTTTACTATAGGGGTATCTGTTCATCACATTGGTAAAAAATGAATTTTTATTGTTACTTTTTTCTTGATAAAAAAGTAACCAAAAAATCAAGCCCTCAGTAAAAAGTTGCAGCAATCACCTGTTAGAGCTGTAAAAACAGAACTCACCCGCTGCGCGGGTTCAAACAAGCTGTTTTTCTAATCAGCTTTAATAGGTGATTGCCC
>NZ_JAACGD010000042.1 GCF_022810445.1 Candidatus Cardinium sp. cBcalN2
TTCTAATCCAGAACTCAGGTGTTTAAGCATAAAATCTAAATAATACAAATCATTAGATGGCTATAACGCCATGGATAGGTTTTGCAAGACGGCTATTGTTATCAAAGTTCCTTACAATAGAAGGACAAAAGTATTATATTTACCAAGTAGCAGTAAAGTAATGATCAACCCCCTAGCATTATGGACTTTAAAAACTATACCATTAAAGCACAAGAGGCCCTACAAGGCGCTATAGAGATTGCCCAAGACAACCAACAACTTACTATCGAAACAGGCCACTTACTCAAGGCCATTCTAAGTAGTAATGAAGCACACGTTACCTTTCTTACCCAACAACTACAGGTACCTCTAGAGCCTTTAAAGCAAACATTAGATCAACTCATTCAAAGCTATCCGAAAGCCTCTGGACAGCAGCCTTATTTATCACCCCATATGGAGGTTAGCTTACGACAAGCGGCAAGCTACCAAAAAAAATTAGGTGATGAGTTTATTGCAGTAGAACATTTGCTGTTAAGCCTGTGTGCTGGCCAAGACAAGACGGCAGCCTTGATGAAAACCCATGGCATAACAGAACAGCCTTTGTTACAGGCCATTCACGGATTACGTGGTAGCCATAAAGTCTCAGATCCTACGGCAGAGTCTAAATATCAGTCACTAGCGCGTTACGCAAAAAATCTCAATCAGCTGGTTAAAGAGGGAAAAATAGATCCGGTTATTGGACGGGATGAGGAATCTCGAAGAACCCTGCAAATTATTTCCCGTAGAACTAAAAATAATCCGCTGTTAATTGGGGAGCCTGGTGTAGGCAAAACAGCTATCATAGAAGGGCTAGCCCAAAGAATTGTAGCAGGGGATGTGCCTGAAAACATCAAGTCTAAGCTAATTTTTGCGCTAGATTTGGGACTTTTAATTGCTGGTGCCAAATACAAAGGTGAGTTTGAAGAGCGACTTAAAGCCGTTATCAAAGAAGTGGTTGATTCTAATGGGGAATTTATTCTTTTTATTGATGAAATTCACATGCTTATTGGAGCAGGTGCTTCTGGTGAAGGGGCTATGGATGCAGCCAATTTACTCAAACCAGCCCTTGCACGTGGCGAACTGCATGCTATTGGTGCTACTACACTCAAGGAATACCAAAAGTACATAGAAAAAGATAAAGCATTAGAAAGAAGGTTTCAAGTGGTTATGGTAGACGAACCAACCCAAGCTGATTCTATTTCTATTTTAGAAGGCATAAAGGGAAAATATGAGGCTTACCATAATGTTCGTATTTTGCGTGATGCAGTGATAGCTGCTGTAACACTCTCTTATCGCTATATCCCAGAACTTCGTTTACCTGATAAAGCGATAGACTTAATAGATGAAGCAGGTGCCAAGAAGCGTATTGGCTTAGATACCATGCCTGTAGATTTAGACCAAATACAACGCAAAATTACTCGATTAGAAATCGAAAGGGAAGCTATTCGAAGAGAAAATGATCCCACAAAACTTGAAGAATTATCTAAAACCATTGCCGACCTAACTGAACAAAAAAATAATCTAAAAGCAAAATGGGAGCACGATAAATCGATTATTGAGGGCATTGGTATACAGAAGCAAAAAATCGAACAGTTGCACCTAGAAGCTCAAGAAGCAGAACGCAATTTTGACTATGGTAAAGTGGCAGAAATTAGATATGGCAGGCTGGCAGAAGCAGAAAAAAAACTGAAAGCATTCGAAGAGCAAGTAGAAGCATTACGTGAGGCTAGTCCATTTTTTAAAGAAGAAGTTACCAAAGAAGATATTGCTGAAATTGTGGCCCACCGTACGGGTATTCCTGTGGCCAGAATGCTTCAAGATGAACAAGAAAAATTACTACAGTTAGAAGATATACTCTCTGAGCGCGTGGCAGGCCAAGCAGAAGCTATTCAGGCGATGGCTGATGCCGTACGCAGAAGTCGAGCGGAATTACAAGATCCTCGTAAACCGATTGGTTCTTTTATTTTTTTAGGTACCACTGGGGTAGGTAAAACTGAACTAGCCAAAGCATTGGCTACATTTTTATTCAATGACGAACAGGCTATGATTCGAATAGATATGTCTGAATATCAAGAAAAACATTCAGTCAGTCGACTGATTGGTGCACCACCTGGCTACATAGGCTATGATGAAGGAGGGCAGCTTACAGAAGCAGTTCGTCGAAAGCCCTATTCAGTGGTTTTATTAGATGAAATAGAAAAAGCACATCCAGATGTTTTTAATATTTTATTGCAAGTATTGGATGATGGTAGGCTAACCGATAATAAAGGTAGAACAGCCAATTTCAGAAATACGATTATTATCATGACCAGTAATATGGGTGCCCATCTTATTCAAAGCCAATTAGCTGGTAACCAAGATCTGCCTAATAAAGAGATATTGGCAGAAACCAAAGAAGCAGTTGTACAATTGCTCCAAAAACAGATGCGACCAGAATTCTTAAATAGGATAGACGAAATTATTATGTTTAATCCACTCTCTAAAAGAGTTATTAAAGATATTGTAGCTATTCAGGTAAGAAAACTTAAAGCAGATCTAGCCAAGAATGGTATAGTCATTCAGATGGATGAGGAGCTTATAGATTACCTAGCCAAAGAAGGTTATAGCTTGGAGTTTGGCGCAAGACCACTCAAACGCTTTATGCAACGGATTATACTCAATGCATTGTCTAAAGAATTGCTAGCTGGACGGGTTACTAAAGATCGGCCTATTCTTATTGGTTATAACAAAGGAGAAGTGCTATTTTCAAATGTATAAAGCTATTTTAGGCCAACAACCTACTTTTGCAGCTTTGCTTTTACATGGTTTATATGGTCATGCCAATGAGCTAAAGCCGATTGCAGAAAGACTCCAAAACGCATTTGGCAAGTCGGTTCTAATCATTCAACCAACCTGCAGAGTCCGGCTAAAATCTGTGATACGATCAATAGATCAACAAGCAGAAGATATAGGTAAGTATATAGCCGTTACATTAATCGAGTATGGAAAAGAACCTAGCTCTTTTCCACTCATTATCATTGGTTATAGTCAAGGAGGTCTACTAGCCTGTACCTTAGCTCAATCCTATAACAATCAACTTAATATCCTAGGCATCATTACCCTTAACGCCCCTTTAATGGGCACACCTTTCTTAGAACGCAGTAGCAAGGATGTGCAAGACTTTATATCGGATGCAAAAAAAGGATTACAGCTTATTGATTATCCCTTATCTAGGATCAAATGGAGTATGACGCTCCAGAGATGGATGCGGATAGTGGCACGTCCAGGATGGATACCTTTAGATGGATTAAAAGATCTATTACCCAATAGCCCATGTACCAAAAATGCATATAACTTTTTGCAAAAAAACCAGAAAATACCTTGTTTATTGATCGCCACCTACGAAAATGATTTTTCTGAGCTATTTAATATGCATATTCAAATAGCCGAACAGAAGAGAGCCATAGAGCTATTAAATGATGCCTATGCGCTATTTATTACTGGTAAAAAAGAAGGTAAACACGACACTTTAATTCCATTAGCTAGTCAGTTAGGCAGGCAAGATTGGTTACATAAGGAAGTTGCAATAGATGCAAAACATCCACCCTATAGCCAGCTATCTATCATAGCACCTAATCCCATACAAATAAAACGAAGGATGTATAAAGGGATCATCCATGCTAGTAACTTAGTAGCCATAGATCCTCGTTTATTTGTAGACCATGGTGAAATGGTCATTTATACTGAGGTTATTTTAATCGATTTAATCCAATTTATTAAGCAGTTGTTGCAAGTAAGCTGCAAATAGCTTATTGACCACTTCCATAACCAGATACCAAAAAAGATTGTAAGATAATCGCTGCACTTACCTGATCGATATTGCCTTTATCGACTCTATCCTTTTTGGAATAGCCAGCTTGATAGAGCCCCTGCATTGCCAACTTAGAAGTAAACCGCTCATCTTGGTAATAAAAACTTTGCCCTGGAAATGTCTTTTTTACTTCCAAGCCAATTGCCTCCACTACCCTACTCATCTTAGAAGGCCCCCCGTCCAAACCTTTAGGCAGCCCCATTACAAAACTCACTACACTTTCTTTTTGCAAATACTCCTTTAAAAAAAGAAATAAAGTAGTGGTCGGTATCGTGGTTAATGGGGTGGCAATGATTTGTAAAGGATCAGTTACAGCAATGCCTACGCGCTTTAACCCATAATCTATGGCCATGATTCTACCCCATTTTTTTTCTATCATTATACATACTTTTTGCTACTGCAGCAGCAGCATGCTCTTTACCTAATAATTCGCGAACCACTTGATAGGCTGCTTGTTGCTTGATGCTACCACTGTCTGATAAAAGAGTGGTCAAATGGAGATAAAGATTGTAACTAGTCAATTGATATTGAATTAATTCTGGAACAACCAATTCATCTACCAAAAGATTGACCAAAGAGATATACTGTATTGTGACCATTCTTTTATAAAAAAAGTAAGCCAGCGGATGAAGCTTATAAACGACTATTTGGGGCAAATTAAACAAAGCAGCTTCTAAACTAGCTGTTCCAGAAGCAACGATACCTGCTTTGGCAACCGCCATTAGGTCGTAGGTTTGGTCATAAACTAATTTAACCTGAGCACTACATACCCCCTTATACGCACACTTTGGGAGATGACTTAAGCCAGCTACTACCAGCTGATAGCCTTTAAAACCATCTGCCTGGGCAACCATTAGGGGCAACAAGCGCCGAATTTCATCCCATCTACTACCAGGCAATAGTGCTATAATAGGGCGGTTATCGAGTTTATTTTCTGTTATAAAATCAGGATTGATGCGATGGTCAGACACTTTTTGAACAAGCGGATGGCCAACATAATGAATTGTACAGTAGCCCTTAGCCTGATAATAGGCTACTTCAAAGGGCAAAATGGACCATACTCTATCTACATTACGCTTGATTTGTTCGATTCTTCTTGAACCATGGGCCCAGATCTTGGGTGGTATATAGTAATCTACGGGAAAGCCATTTCGCTTAGCAAATGCTGCTATGCGCATATTAAACCCACTATAGTCAATTAAGATGACTAGATCTGGTTGATAGCCTATTAAACTTTTTTGGCAAAATTGTAATACTTTCCATAAGGCATACCATTTTTTTAAAAAATCTATCCCGATATAACCCATTTTTGAACCATCTACGTTACAAGGCCTCCCCATGGCTTTTGACATAGCCAGCCCTCCACAAGCCCAAAAAGTAGCCTGGTAATCTATTCTTTTGATTTGTCTAATCAAATCAGCCCCATGCACATCCCCGGAGTGCTCTCCTGCAATAATATAATAACGCATAATAGCTTTTAGATTAGATTACCTGCGACAGGCTCCTCTACTGGTAATTTTGAATATAGATCAGATGGTCAAATCTTGACGTAAATCTAGCAACCAGGCTATTGCATGAACCAAATTAGGAAATAAAGGTAAAAAAATCTAATTTTAAAACTCCAATCATATAGTTTATACTGCTAGTAGCAAATACAAAAAATAACCATATTTTTCCATTGAAGTGCTTTACTAATTTATCTTTCTATTTTCTATGGCTTGTTCCATTGGTTTCATTGCATGCTTCAAAGTATTCTTTTTTCAACTTTATTCAACTGGATAGCGCCTTTTATATTAAACAAGATAATTATAAAGTCCATGTCAGTCGTATGTACCCTGGTAAACAAGACGGTGAAATGACAGTTAATGATATAACAGATGAACCTATCATACAATGTTATTATATACGTTGGCATCATGGGCCTTCTATTTACTTTAACAAGGATAAGCATAGTGACTCAGATCATCTACAGCAAAATAGCTATGACCCTAAAAACATCTTTGGGTTCACTGGAAAGGGCCTAACACTTGCTACACAGCTGTTGCTCTCTACGGAACTCTTCCGGTTACGGATTGGCGCGGGTGCAGGTATAAGATGTTCTTTTCTTAAAAAGATGATAGGCCAATGGGTCAACAATAGCCAACTCGGTAATAAACCAGATCAGCAAGCGTATCTAACAAACTATATACCTACACGTCCTTATTACTTTACTTGGACACCTTTGCTTCGCTTGGGTTTTAAAATAACTGAAACTAGCCATTATACCTTATTAGTAGATGGTACTTGGACACCCTCTATCTATACGTTCTCTGAATTGGGTACAAAGTACTATCTATGCTACCCCCGCACTTTTGACTTGGGTACTACATTAGAAAAACCTTTTTTTTATAGTTGGCATTGGAGCATTCGCTTGGCCTATGGTTTATCCTTATACAATGAGATTCTGGAACATAGTGACCCACGTACTCCTGATGATCTAGTTTCTGTAAGTCATTATATAAGTGGTATAATCTTTCAAGTCGGGATCGGCATACGCATCCCAATCAGTAGTAAATGTTCTATAATGGGATGCCATATCAAGCCAAATCATAGACATGGTGGCAGGTATTATAGAGGCCATATCAACTTTAGGAGTTGATACGATATCATAAAACATTACGGCATATTCACTCCAAAAAAAGACAAAAATGGTAGACACGCTCAAAAAGCTTTTTTTATTAGATGGTATGTCACTGATCTACAGAGCTCATTTTGCTCTTAGTAAGGTACACACTACTACTGCAGAGGGAATTGAAACAGGGGCCATACTGGGCTTTGTCAATACACTATTAGAAGTATTGCAAAAAGAAAAACCTACCCATATCATTGTTGCCTTTGATAGCAAAGAAAAAACTTTTCGACACGAACTATTTACTAATTATAAGTCCCACCGCCCCGCACAACCAGAAGCAATCTCTATAGCCATTCCTTATATTCAATCCATTCTAGATGGATTTGGTATTTTATCTGTAAGCTGTAAAGGTTATGAAGCTGATGACCTACTAGGCACATTAGCGCATAAAGGAGCTGCAATGGGCTGTACTACTTATATCATGTCTACAGACAAAGACTTAGCCCAAATGGTAACGGACGTTATCTATCTCTATAAACCTAGTAGTCAGGGCCAAAAAGCTAGCATAATTGGTAAAAAAGAGATCTTAGCCCAATGGGAGATCGCTAGACCAGAACAAGTAAAAGATATCTTGGCATTAGAAGGAGATCCCTCTGATTTTATTCCAGGTATTCCCTCTATTGGCAAAAAAACAGCACGAAAGCTTATAAAAGAATTTGATAGTCTTGAAAACTTATTGGCACATAGCGATCATCTAACCGGTAGATTAAAAACTAACCTAATCCAATATGCTGAGCAAGGCATTCTTTCTAAAGAACTAGCCACGATTCGAACCGACGTACCCATCACATTAGACTTGGAAAAGTGTCATTATCAAGGGCCCAGTAGAACCAAATTGGAACCGCTATTTACTTTACTGGAGTTTAAACAACTCAAACAGCGATTGTTTGGTAGATCCAACCAACCAAAGGGCCAAACAGCTAACCTATTTGAGCCAATGGTCGAGCCAGCAGCTATGTAACTACCAGATTCTTTGTGGCAATAAAGGAGTAGATCACCCTATTTTGTTACTCTTATGAAATTTTATATCATTGTAAGACTTATAACCAATCGGTTGGAATAAGCATAGATGCAACTGCTGCATCATCTATTAAAATAGAGGCTACACCTATGTTGAAAAAGCAAAACAATTTTGTACAGCGTTTTTGTTCGATTGTACTCTTTACACCCGTTATTATTTTTTCCATTTTTTGGTCTTCTTGGACTTATTTTTTGCTCTTTTTTTATGTAGTCATGCTGGCTATGCTAGAGTTTTATAAACTGCTTAAACAAGCAAATGTTACTCCGATGCGTGGTTACGGAATTTTTTTAGGCCTGCTTTTTTATACTATAGCCTTTCACTACTGCCTTTATGATAATAGCTCACCCCTATTAGGCTATATCTCTATGCCACTAGCTATTTTAGTCTATATGACCCCACTATATAACCGCAAACCTTCTAACCCCTTTTTAGATATCGCAGCTACCTTTTTAGGCATTTTGTATATTGCTGTTCCTTTTGCCATGCTGCATTACCTAGCCTTTTTTAAAGGCAGCTATTCCAAAGAGCTAATACTGGGCCTACTGACCATTGTTTGGAGCCAAGATACGGGTGCTTATCTAGTAGGTTCTGCCATAGGCAGATCTAAACTTTTCAAACGGATCTCTCCTCAAAAAACATGGGAAGGTTTTTTCGGAGGTGCTTTATTTGCCATTATGGCTGGTTATGCGATGGCTTATTTTTTTGCTATTTTACCATTGTACCAATGGCTCTGGATCTCTTTGATCACTATTTTTACAGGTACCTATGGAGATTTAGTTGCCTCGTTGCTTAAAAGAAGTGTAGATGTAAAAAACACCAGTGAAATCATTCCAGGACATGGAGGACTATTAGATAGAGTCGATAGCTTATTGCTCACCATTCCTGCAGTAGTTGCATTTATAAAAATAACTTTACTTTTTACATAAAAAATCAAAACGAGCAAAGGTCTAGACCACAATGAAAATACATAAAGAAGGAAAAGATATTTTACTATGTACGCCTATTGTTCTATTGCTTATTTATTATGGTATGCATAAAAAAGTAGCATTGACTTACCATCAATCCATAGGATTTGCAGTAGTTAGTGGTGCCTTATATTTTTGGCTGATCTATTTTTTTAGAGACCCATACCGTATTATCCATACGCAAGATCAATATATATTAGGCCCAGCAGATGGTAAAATCCTCAGTATTCAGAAAACATATGAAGGCGAATATTTACAGGAAGAGCGGATCAAAATCAGTATATTTATGTCTCCGTTCAATGTACACGTTAATAGGTTTCCTATGTCTGGCAGAATTGTCTTTTTTAAATACCATCCAGGTAAGCACTTGGTTGCTTTTCATCCCAAGTCTAGTAGCCATAATGAAAGAACCTCCATCGTAATTGAAAATGAAAATGGCCAACAAATTCTTTTTAGACAAATAGCAGGTTTGATGGCCCGTAGGATTAAGTTTTATTTTAAAGAAGGTGAAGAGGTACAGCAAGGTGAAAAATGTGGCTTTATTAAATTTGGCTCAAGAGCAGAGGTTTATCTGCCAATAGATGCCAATATTAAAGTAGTAGTAGGTGACAAAGTAAAAGGAGGGATTACGGTTCTGGCCAAGATATAAGCTTTTTACCCAGGGCTTGATTTTTTACCAATATGGTGAAAAGATACCATAAATTCTTTTTTATATAAAAATATATGGCCGTACATGTACGCTTTGCTCCCAGTCCAACTGGGGCATTACATATTGGCAGTGTTAGAACTATTCTTTATAACTATCTTTTAGCCCAAAAAGAAGGAGGGCGTTTTATACTACGTATTGAGGATACGGACCAAAAGCGTTTGGTACCTAGTGCAGAAGCTTACATCTTAGAAAGCTTACGCTGGCTAGGGATTGTGCCAGATGAAGGACCTGAACAAGGAGGTTCTTTAGGTCCCTATAAACAATCTGAACGGATTGGGATCTATCAAACCTATATCCAATTCTTGTTAGATGCTGGACATGCCTATTATGCATTTGACACACCAGCAGAGATCGAAGCAATGCGAGAACGGCTTAAAGCAGCTAAAATTGCCAACCCACAATACAATGCTATAAGTCGTGAATGGATGCGCAATGGCCTTACAATGCCGCTAGAACAGGTGCAAGAATGGATAGCAGCCGGAATACCCTATGTGATTCGGCTAAAAATGCCCCATAAAATGTTAATACGCTTTCAGGATGGTGTACGTGGCTGGGTCAAAGTAGATACTTCTGTCTTAGACGATAAAGTCTTAATGAAATCAGACGGTTTGCCTACCTACCACTTTGCTAGTGTAGTGGATGATCATCTAATGAAGATTACCCATGTGATCCGTGGAGAAGAGTGGCTCCCTTCCACCCCCATTCATATATTGTTATACCGTTACTTAGGTTGGGCTGATGAGATGCCGCAATTTATCCATCTGCCACTCTTATTAGCCCCGAATGGCAGCGGAAAGTTAAGCAAGCGCCACGCAGATCAATATGGATTCCCGGCATTCCCTATCGCTTGGAAGGGTCCAGACCTTACAGTTGAAAATGCTTTTAGAGAAGCAGGCTATTTGCCAGAAGCGTTGTTGAACTTCTTGGCTTTACTTGGATGGAATCCAGGCACTAACCAAGAAATATTTAGCAAACAAGATTTAATAGAAGCTTTTTCTCTAGAACGCCTGGGCAAATCAGGGGTTAAGTTTGATATTGCTAAAGCTAAATGGTTTAACCAACAACATATCAAAAAGCAAGGAGCAACTATTTGGGCCAGCTACTTTATAACAGAAGCAGCTAAAGAACATGTAGCTTGTAGCCAGCAAGAGGCTATTCCGATTTGTAACCTTGTACAGGATAGAATTACCTTTCCTAAAGATTTTTGGAAAGAAGGCAGATTTTTCTTTTTTGACCCTGTTGATTATGATAGGGAACTCATTGAGAAAAGATGGAATAGTGGAACCAAAGAAGCAATAGTTGCTTTTAGAAAAGGATTAGCTACTTTACCAGAATGGCAAACAGATCAGATTAAAACATTATTAAAAGAATGGTCTATTCCTGGTATGATGCCCTTGTTGCGTATGGCACTTACAGGCGGAATAGCTGGTCCAGATCTTATAGAAATTATAGCCTTATTGGGTAGAGATAAGAGTGCTAAAAGAATAACGACTTTTTTAGAAAGAGTAGAATAGCCCATGCTATACCGCTTATGTTATCTTATTTCTTTATTACCACTTCGACCATTATACCTTATCTCAAGGGTATTGTATATAGTTATATACTACATAATAGGATACAGAAAAAAAATAGTACAGCAAAATTTAACTCATTCTTTTCCTAACAAAACAAAGCAGGAGTGCAAGCAAATAAAAAAAGCCTTTTACCAACACCTATCTGATCTCCTATTGGAACATATAAAGGCGTTAACCATAACGCATGAGCTGCTTTTAGAAAGGGTTTCCCTGAAAGATATAGAACCACTAGAAAGATGCTACCAGGAAGGCCAATCTATTATACTGGTTTCTGGCCACTTTGGGAATTGGGAATGGATTGCCAATGCCCTTGCCTTACAGACCCCCTATACCCTATGTGCAGGCTATCAACCTTTACATGATAAAGAAATAGATCAGATGGTACGCCATATAAGAAGCCGTTTCCAACGGAAAGCTATGCCAATGGCTGCCTTATTCAGGTATATAAGAAGCTATAAGGGGCCACCGCAGGCTACCACACTATTAATAGACCAAGTACCATTCCATAAGCAGAATACCCATGCTACTATCTTTTTAAACCAAGCGACCAAGGTTGCCTTAACAGCTGCTAAGCTGGCTCAAACATGCAATCAACCTATATTTTACATAGCAATAGATCGTATCAAACGGGGAAGCTATATAGCAAGACCTATATTACTTACAAAAACACCTACGCAATTATCACCTGAATCAATTGCAGAAAGCTATACCAGAAGGCTAGAAGCCAATATTCTACTCAATCCAGCGCTTTGGCTTTGGTCACATAGAAGATGGAAATCCGGCAAGGAAGCTGACAAATAGGTAGCTTGTTCCATATATTATCCAAAAAAAAGATTAGTGCCCACATCACTGTCTTCCATTTTAACAGCTACTGACCCTGCGTAACCAAATAGCTGATCTATTTTGTCTGTTATCAAGGATTGATAAATCAAATCAGCAATGGTAACCATACCGTCCATTTTCTCAGGAAGAGGTGCCATAACATAAAGCTGCGATTCTGCTCTTGTAAAAGCTACATACAGTAAATTTAAGTTGTCTAAATGTATTTGCATTTGTTCTAAACAGTAGTCTTTGGCATAATTCGTTTCCTTTAAATCTGCCCCATAGCTTATGGGCCATATAGGAAAATCAGAATTTTTCTGATGGTTTACAGACCATAATATAGGTCCATTACGTGACGGATGATCCAAACGCCAGCTACAAAAAGGCATAATCACTATTTTAAATGCTAGCCCCTTAGATTGATGGATGGTCATTACTTTAATCGTATCGTCATCATGACTTACCGGTAGCTTGATGGATCGACCTCTTTTTTCCCACCAGGCTAAAAAGGCTTCTATAGAAGTAGATTCTGTAAGACAAAAATGTAAAACAATACTCTGAAACAAAGAGAAGAGATCACTAAATTGATCCAAGTTTTTAAATAAGCAGGTAATCAGCAGCTGCACACATGTATAAACAGATACATTTTTTAAAAAATCTTTCTGGAGCCAAAAGGATGCAGGAAATAACTTTTCAAGGTGGTTAGACCAAGCTACTGCTTGATAAAATCTATCATGATGGCCAATAGCTGCATGGTTATCTATACAATGGGAATAGACCTCTACCCAAGCGATCTTATTAATTAGATCATCTTCATCATGAAGATAATACAATGTATGTATCAATACCTTTATGGCTATATGGCTCCATAAAGTATGAGCATGGTCGGATTGTACCTGATAAGAACTAGGGGTAGCATTGGTAGTAAATAAACTGGTTATCAAATTTGCTTCACTATTATTACGAATCAATACAACGATATCTTTTGCTGGAATACCCTCTTTTTGCAACTGTTCTAACAAAGTTATAAAGGCTTTTTGGGCATGTATTTGCCAAACAATAGGTTGACCAGCTGTATCTGTTTGGTCAGATCGAAAGAACCAAAGTGCTACATAGCCTCCTTTTTGACCATTCGTTTGTTGTACTACATCAATATAGGCTCGTCTCATTTGGGCCCATTCATGGACTAATGGATCAATAGGCTGATCGGTTGATCTTTTTTCAAGATAATCTACCAAATGGTTAGCAGCTGTTTTAAACAAATGATTATTAAATAATACAATAGCTTCTTGGCTACGCTGATTGGTGGTTAAATGATGCAGCCTGCTTTCTTTAAAAGTTGCTTCTACTTCATGATTCAAGAGTTTCCAATTGCTTCCACGCCAACGGTAAATAGCTTGCTTGACATCTCCTACTAACAAACTACTATAGCCTTGTGCTAAACTATTGCGTAATAATGGTTTGATATTCATCCATTGAAAAAGAGAAAGATCTTGAAATTCATCTATGAGAAAATGATGAAATTGATAGCCTATTTTTTCATATAATAAAGGGATATCACTGCCCTGAATAGCTTGATAGAGCAAAGTGGCTATATCTGACATAAATAGCACATTGTTTTTCAACCTATACCGTTCTAATCCTATGAGTAAGGCACCTACCATGCCAAAGGCATAGCTAAAACGGCCATTCACAATAGCTGTTCTATAAGCTAAGCCCTCCTGTTCATAGCCATCAATGGCCTCCACGAGCAAAGGGTGAAGCAACCGCTCCACTACCCTAGCTATGTCGGCTGTTCTACTGGTTTTTTGCTTAGCATACCAACTTTTTAGATTATCTCTTCCTATAATGGCGCGTTTGGTTGGCTTATAATCTTTTTTGTTAGCTAGTTTGAAAAAATAACCTATTACCCCTTTGGTACCATAGGTAAAATCTGATGGAGACAGCTTTGCTTGCTTAAGTATTGTTAAGGCATTTTGACCTATTTTTTGCATCTTTGCCTCAAAGGAACGCACACTTTCTTGTATAACTAATACCAAATGCGACCATCTCTCTTTCTCCTGAAAAGCAGTTAATAATGCTTTTTCATGTAGTTTAAAGGATTCATTAAAAAGCGCTTTACCAAGTTCTTGAATATTGCTTTTAACATGCCAGGTTTGGCCAGCCAATAGTTTGGTCAGTGCAAAGTCTGCGATCCATTTTTGAAGCAAGGGGTCATCTAAAGTAAGTAGCTCTTCTATGCTTTCTTTTAAAGCAAGTAGTTCATCCATTTCAATAGCAAAATGGTGGGGTAAACCGAGCGACTTAGTAAAGGATTGAATAATCTTATGGAAAAAACTATCGATTGTAGTAACTGAAAAATCACCATAATGATATACCATTCTGGATAATATTGCTTTGCTGCGCAGCTGTAGTTGTGAGAGGGACCACCCAGCTTGGCATAGCGTTTTTTGTAAAGCCGTTTCTTGGCCCATAGAGAGGCTATAAAAACAGGCTAAAATCCGCTGTTTCATCTCCTGGGTAGCACGATTGGTAAAGGTTACCGCTAAGATATGTTTAAAAGCATCTGGATAGCGTAAAGCCCATTGAATATAACGTGTTACCAACATATGGGTTTTACCAGAGCCAGCAGAAGCACGATAGATAAGTAACTGAGCCATAGCAATAATTGGAAAACTATGGTATAAGCTATATATAGATAGGATAGCTGCTTGTGATATATTAAGTAATACCTCCTTATGGCTTAAGGGGTATCCTATTGCTTAATTAAGTTTTTGTAAACTGAAAAATAGCCTTCGTTATACTGCTCATCGTTTTCCACCCAAGGAAGCTCTTTTTCCTTAAATAAATCTTCAAACTCAACTGCATTAAGCGTTTCTCCACGTAATACTAAATCAGAATAGTGCATAGCTAGTTGAATGATGTTGCGAAAACCACCAGGCGTTAACCATAATGCATCTTCCTCTGCAACACCTACTTTTGCTAGTTTTTCCGCTAGATAAGGAAATTGATGAGAGAAGCTATTATTATAGATAGTAAAAACTAGTTTGGCTTTTCTAAAAAGAGGGTGATGTTGATAAAGTTTTTTCCAAAAGATAGGTACAAGACTAGTTATCCAATCATGACAATGTACAATATCCGCTTCCCATTCTAATTTTTTGAGCGTTTCCATTACACCTGTGCAGAAAAAAATCATACGCAGGTCATTATCCTCATAAAAATTATTATTTTGATCCTCAAAAACTGATCTCCTACTGCCAAATAAATCATTGTTATCTACAAAATAAACTTGTAATCGTGTACTAGGTATGGTACTTACTTTTATAGAAATGGAATGATCTACATCATTTATAGAGACAATAGAGCCTGACAAACGCAGCACTTCATGCAACCTATTCATACGGTCATTAATCGTACCAAACTTAGGCACCATAATCCGTACGTCAATCTGTCTGCTTTGCATGGCTTCAGGTAATTTACGTACACAATTTGCTACAAGAGAGGTCTCCAAAAAAGGAGCTATTTCACTTGCAACATATAGTATCCTTTGTAGAGGCTTCATGGAAGATACTTTTGAATAGTTGTATTAAAAACAGGCATCCGTAGCAAACGGATCTAAATTTAATATTTTTTTTCTTTCTTTACAAGAAATCATGTTGAATATTGTATGATTCATCTAAATAGGTAGGTCTCACACGCTAAAGATGGTGACATATAAGTAATAGACTTATCTTGTTTCTATAATCGTTTTTAACGATATTTTATTTTTCCGTAAACTCTATTTGTTTATCAACAAAAAAGTATAGAAATTCCTTTTGTTTGCTACCAAACAAAAAACAATATGCCCACTACCATGTCTAAGGAAATCAAGGCTTTACCTAAAACCCTCTTTTCTTTCATTTTTTATTTTGTAAAACGACAATCTGTGGGTTTCGGCTTTATGTTTTTTACCTTAGTATTTTGGCCACTGAATGAATCCTTATCACCTTATTTTGTCAAGCTGTTAATCAACAAACTCGTAGAACTTAAACCAGGTATAGATGCTCCTTTTCGAGCACTGGCTTTTCCTTTAATCGGTTTATTGACCTCTTTCTTGGTGATGGAAATTGCCTGCAGGGTTTATGGGGTTGTATCTATCTATGTTTGGCCTAAATTTCGCAAGCATATTCGAGAAAGTGTTCTTGCCTATACACAGGGTCAATCGCATAGCTATTTTTCTGAACATTTTACAGGTGGACTAGCCAATAAAATAGCAGAACTCCCTCGTGCATGTGAGCATATTTTAGATATTATAATAGGTAATTTTTTCTGCACTATGCTTACTTTTTGCCTTTCATTGGGACTGGTTGTTCATGCAAGCGCTGTTTTCGGTGTAATCTTATTTGTTTTTGTAGCGATTTTTATTGGATTAACTATCCTATATATGGGTAAGATCAATCAAACTGCCAAAATACATGCAGAGGCTATCTCTGAATTAGATGGCCAAATAGTGGATAGCTTGGGTTGTATGTTAGCCGTGCGTTTATTTGCCCGCACCGCCTACGAACTAAAATATCTAAATAGCTACCAAAGCGATGAAATAAAAAAATCTGAAAATGCTTCTTGTACCATCGAAAAAGCATCTTTTTTGAAAGGGTTGCTTACTTTGATTTTTCTTGTAGTGACATTTGTGACTTTGGTTTATGGATGGAATCACAACTGGATTAGCATAGGAGATTGCTCGCTTATTACCATGACCTTTTTAAATCTAATTGGATTGGTTTGGCATAGCTCTTTTCATATCAACCAGATTGCCAAAGAAGTAGGCGTTTCTAAAGCAGCACTTTCTCTTTTAAGTGTACCACACGAAATCAAAGATCACCCCCATGCCACTCCACTAGTTGTTAAGGAAGGCACCATTTGTTTGGATAGGGTTACTTTCCATTATGAGCCGAAGGCACATATGTTTAACCAAATTTCTGTTGAAATTAAAGGAGGCGAAAAAATTGGTTTGGTTGGTCTCTCTGGTTCAGGTAAAACGACCTTTGTGCATTTGATATTGCGGCTCTATAACCTCAATAGTGGAAAAATATTGATTGATGATCAAGATATTTCACAAGTAACTCAACCATCTTTACGTGAACAAATTGCGATCATTCCACAGGATCCGCTGCTTTTTCACCGGACCATTTTTGAAAATATTCAATATGGTCGTTTAGATGCAAGAGAAGCAGAAGTAGTAGAAGCCGCCAGATTGGCCCATTGCATTGATTTTATAGAAGCATTAGACAAAGGCTTTCACGCCATGGTTGGAGAACGTGGGGTAAAGCTTTCTGGAGGGCAACGACAACGTATTGCTATTGCACGTGCTATTTTAAAAAATGCCCCTATTCTAATTATGGATGAAGCTACTGCTGCCTTAGATTCTATTACGGAAAAATTTATTCAAAAAAATTTAAAAAGTGTGATCAAGGATGCTACTACCCTGGTTGTTGCACACCGTTTATCCACCATCAGTTATATGGATCGAATTTTAGTTTTTGATAAACAAATGATCATCGAAGATGGAACAATAGCAGAACTTTTAGCTAAAAAAGGTCATTTTGCAAAATTGTGGAAGAGGCAAACGGGTGGGTTTCTTCCAGAATAAGTATTCATTCAGTCAATGGCGTGAACTTAAAGAATCGATTGACTAACAAATTTTTCTAAAAAAATGATGGCACCTGGGCTTATTGACCTTATCCCGACTATATAATCTACTGGGTCGGATTTTAACTTTAGCTCGTTGAAGGATTTCTGAAAAATATACTATTCTATTATAGATCATAATCAATAAAATACAGCTCTTAATTTGACCTCATGGTCTAAACTACTACTGATATTTATTTGCAATTGTATTTATTTTTTCTTAATAATTCCTTACAGGTTAAGCAAATTCTTTTTTCGATTACGAAGCCTAGTTGAAGGTTTTTACCTTATTATTACGCAAATAAGAAGCAACATGAATAGCATATGGCCTGTTCATTGAACCCATTCTGCTAGGTGGTCATTATATAAAATTTATTAAATATCAATAGTATGAAAACGTATATACGTTACAGAGCAGGCCTACTGGCTGGATTATTAATTTTAAATACTCTATCTGCTTGTGTAAATACAAGAAAAGCACTAGGTATAAGTGGACTATCTATATTAGAGGATAGGAGGCATGATAGTGGATACTATTCGCGTTCAATGAGAACGTGGAATAGAATGAACGTATTAGGTAAATTTTTAACGATACTCGGCGGTGTATGGCTTGTTTTTGGGGTAACGTATCCGCTTAGCTTCTTTATTCCAGATCAGTCAAATGCAATGGGTCCTCATAATGGAAGTCTAACTACCTTTCCACCATTAAGCCCAGACTACCCGAATAATACGATAAAAAACATAACTCCTGAAACAGAGAAAGAGCAACAGATTCATGATGCAATTAAAATAGAAAATGGCACAGACAAATATGGTAATGAAGTCTCCACTGATCTGATCACAAATATTACGACTACTACAAGTACTACAGCGGCACCTGACGGCCCCGTAACAGTAAAAGCACCATATCCTAATCCTTCATCGACCGATTCGAGTAGGACTGCTACCACTAGTGCGACTACTACAAGTACTACCACTTATAAAAAAGAACATGATAATCAAATAAAAGAAGAAGATCGTATGGTCTTAACTCGTGATATCTTGCAAGACATTGAATCACATCATTGGTCAATAGAAAGGTTAGACCATTGGCTTGAGGAGTGTAAACTAAATGTAAATGCAAAAAATGAGTTAAATGGCACCCTATTGATTGAAGCAGTAGTACAATCCCCAAAAAAGGAAGCAAACAATGAAATTCTTAAACACCTAATAAAACAAGGAGCAGATCTAGATGTACAAGTGAGTGAGTGTAAAACAGCCCTAATGTTTGCCTTAGATTTTCTAACACGTGAAAGAAATATTAATAACATTAATCAATTTCATGATATGGCTAACCTTTTAATAAAATCCGGGGCAAATGTCTGCCTAAAAGATGTGACAGGTCAGTATGCGCGAGACTACGCAGAACTTATAGATAAGCCAATATTATACGAACCAGATCTAATTATAGCTGATGATGATATAGGTGTATCTATTGATGAAATAGATGATAATCAGATTAATTTAAGAAAAAGTATTAAAAGCGATATTATAGAAAAACTGGATAAAGCATCGGAAAAACAAAACTGTACGAAAACATAACACGCTAATCAACATTTTATCCATTCAATCCCCATCCAAGGACGTGGGTTATACCTAAAAAAGCGCCTGTATACAATCTAGTTTTCTTAGCATAAGGTAAGACTAGGGAAGGAAAACAAAAGCGCCCCTTGTAAAATAGTTGCGATCAGAAAATAACCGTTACCACTGCAATAGAAAAACAGTTGAGGGGCAGGTCTGAAGAGCAAATACTGTGTATCTGTTCCTGACACTGGTAAAAAATGAATTTTTTAAAGCTACTTTTTTCGTAGCCGTTCAGCGCAGTGGCAAAGGCTACGTAGAAAAAGCAAAAACGCCCCTTGTAAAATAGTTGCGATCAGCAAGCAGCCCTTACAGCTGAAATAGAAAAACAGCCTGTTTGAAGCCCGCGAAGCGGGCGAGTTCTGTTTTTCCAGGTGTAAG
>NZ_JAACGD010000043.1 GCF_022810445.1 Candidatus Cardinium sp. cBcalN2
TTTTTATCTTACTTTTTTTTCATAAGAAAGTGGACAAAAAATCAAACCCGCTGTAAAAAGTTAGGGAAAGCGCGCGTTACAACTGGAAAAACAGAATCCACGCTTCAACTTCCCTGGCAACTGTTTTTCTTTGCATCTGTAATGCTATGTTTTCTGGCTGCAACTATTTTACAAGGAGCCTTTTTTGGGTGCACTTCTGCGACAGTAGCGAATCGATACCAAAAGTCGCCTTTACAGTTGCAATAGAAAAATAGTGTGATATTAACTATTTAGCGCTTCTTCTAAGAACTTACTAACTAGTGATGCATTGGCCTTCCCTTGACTTTTTTTCATAATCTCCCCCATGAACATGGCTAGTAAACCTGACTTTCCATTTTTGTAAGCAGCTACTTTGTCTGGATAAGCGGTGAGTACCTCTTCAACTAGCGCTTTTAGATTAACCTGGTCATTATCCTGTATCAGATCTAACTTTTCTGCAAGCGCCATGGGGGTTATCTCTAAGTCTTGCAATAAGATAGGAAAGATTTGGCTAGCTGCAACAGAAAAACTGACCATGCCACTTTCCACTAATGTGATCAGTGCTACAAAACGGTCTACAGTCAGGGGAAAGCTCTCTAAAGATAGAGAAAGTTCATTAAGATAGCCTTTAACAGGACCTAGCAACCAGTTCGCTGCAGCTGTGTAGTAGGTAGTATGGCCACATAGTTCGTCAAATAAGATTGCAAACGCCTTGTTTTCAGTAAGTACAGAAGCAGTGTAATAGGAAAGACCATATACCTCTATAAATTTTTTAAAATAAGCTCTTGGCAATAAAGGCATGGTCTTGCGAATGCTTTCTATCCATTCTTGGGAAACCCATATAGGCGGTATGTCTGGTTCTGGAAAATACCGGTACTCGCTAGCTGTTTCTTTGGCACGAAGAGTAAGGGTTTCACCTGAAGTAGCTTGAAAGTGACGTGTCTCTGCTATGACTGGCTCACCAGCTTCTAATAATGCTATTTGGCGTTCTATTTCATGGGCTATGGCCAGCTGAACATTACGCATAGAATTCATATTTTTAACCTCTACTCTGGTACCCAACAGCTTAGATTCTTTTAAGGCTACTGAAATATTGGCATCGCAACGCAGAGAAGCCTCTTCCATATTACCATCACAGATATCTAAATAACGAACCAGTTTTCTAATTTCAGATAAAAACTGATAAGCTTCCTCTCCTGTTGTGATGGCTGGTGCAGTAACCAATTCTAACAAAGGTGTACCTGCTCGATTATAATCCAACAAGGTAATATCCTCCACCATGCCATGTAGAGATTTACCGGTATCTTCCTCTAGATGCATACGGATGAGTGCAATTTTTTTTTCTTCCCCTTCATTTGAATAAATAGTTACAAATCCACCGCGGCAAATAGGAGTAGTATCTTGTGTAATTTGAAAACCTTTTGGTAAGTCTGGATAGAAATAACTTTTTCTTGCAAAGAAATTTAAATCTGTAATAGTTGACTGGCAAGCTAACCCTAACTTTATAGCATAATCAAAGGCTTTTTTATTTACCCTAGGCAAGGTACCAGGATAGGCCAATGTAACAGGACTAAGATTCGTGTTAGGGAGGGAACCATATTCTGCTCTATCTGAGGAAAACATTTTACTATCCGTAAGTAATTGAATATGAATCTCTAACCCAATAACTACTTGATATTGCTCTTTTATACTTTCATCCATAGGTTTTTTCTGGTTTACGAGATATATTTCGCCTTGTCAAGATCAGCTATAGAAGGCCATTTTATTCAGGAGCGTGATAGGGGCTATGCACAAAAAGCAAAAACGCGCCCTTGTAAAAAGTTACGATCAGAAAGCGCAGTTTACAGATGAAACGCAAAACAGTTGTAGGGGGCGAATTGCAGCGCAGCTCCTGTGTTTCCAGCTTTAAACTGTGCTTTGAGTAACTTTTTTCATCAGCGCTTGATTTTAAAGCTACTTTTTTATCAACAAAAAAGTAGCTTTAAAAATTCCTTAAAGTAAGTTACAAGCACCTTTGACCCCGTTAGTCGTAACGTTTTAGTTCAAATTTTTCTCCAAGATAAAGTTTTCGTACTTGCTCATCTTCTGCTAATTCCTCTGCAGTACCTGCTTTAAGTAAAGTACCTGCAAACATCAAATAAGCCCTATTGGTAATTGAAAGCGTTTCATCTACATTATGATCTGTAATAAGCACCCCAATATTATTGTGCTTAAGCTTGGCTATAAGCAGTTGGATTTCTTCTACAGCAATAGGATCTACACCTGCAAAAGGCTCATCTAGTAAAACAAATTTAGGTTCAGTAGCCAATGCTCTGGCTATCTCTGTACGGCGACGTTCTCCTCCAGAAAGCACATTCCCCTTATTTTTCCGTATGTGGGTAATACTAAATTCTTCTAACAAGCTATCTAACTTTTCTTTGCATGCTTGTTTGGAAAGACCACGCATTTCCAATACAGCCATGATATTGTCCTCCACCGTTAATTCTCTAAACACAGAGGCCTCTTGAGGTAAATAACTAATACCTTTTTGCGCACGCTTATATAGCGGCAATCGGGTAATGCATTTATCATCTAAATAAATATTGCCGCCATTGGGTTTGATAAGGCCAACCGTCATATAGAAAGTAGTGGTTTTACCGGCTCCATTCGGACCAAGTAGTCCCACAATTTCACCAGAATCAACCGTCAGTGAAATGCCCTTTACTACCTTACGACCTTTGTATTCTTTGATTAATGAATCAGCACGAAGTTGCATAGAAATATTTGTAAGGAATTGGTATCGTACGCTTGCATAACGAAAGTAGGCTCAAAAATCAAGCCCCTGTGTAAAAAAGTAGCTACTATTGTTTTGTGCTTGGCCCTAATTTAAGAGAAAATATGGATTTTACTACTATTGAGCCTCAGTTCTGAGAATCTTTGATCGAGTATAAAGGTAAAAAAGCATATATTTAACCCCAAATCCAACAAGAACTTTAGTTAAGTAGGTAAAGCCTAATTTGATTGGATAGGTTACGCAATTAAACATAAACATGCATACTGCATTGCAATTTTTAGTAGAAGATCAAGATCCATATTGCAAGGCTAGGGCAGGGCTAATCACTACCAGTAGAGGAACCATTCGTACGCCTATCTTTATGCCAGTAGGCACCATAGGGTCGGTAAAATCTATTACCCAGCAAGTATTACAGGACCAGTTGGATGCCGATATTATTTTAGGCAATACGTATCATCTCTATCTGCGTCCAGGCACTGAGGTATTGGATAAAGCAGGAGGACTCCATGCTTTTATGGGTTGGCATCGTCCGATATTAACAGATAGCGGGGGTTATCAGGTCTACTCTCTTGCCAATAGCCGCAAACTTACAGAAACAGGGGTTACCTTTCGTTCCCATACAGATGGATCTAAGCATTTATTTACCCCCGAAAGTGTGGTGGATATTCAACGGAGCATTGGTTCTGATATTATGATGGTATTGGATGAGTGTACCCCTTATCCCTGTAGTTATAATTATGCAAAAGCTTCTATGGAACGGACCCATCGTTGGCTCAAAAGAGGAATAGCCTATTTTGATAATACCTTAACCGAGCAGTATGCCCATCAAACCCTGTTTCCAATTGTGCAAGGTAGTGTTTATAAAGATTTGCGCATACAATCGGCTGAAACCATAGCTGCAGCCGATAGGCCTGGTAATGCCATAGGAGGCGTATGTCATCCTAACGGTCAACTCTATGAAATTACAGAACTGGTTTGTTCGATTTTACCCAGCTCTAAGCCACGCTATTTGATGGGTGTCGGTACGCCACGTGATCTTTTAGAATGTATTGCGCTAGGTGTAGATATGTTTGACTGTGTCATGCCCACTCGTAACGGACGGAATGGTACGTTATTTACCACAAAAGGTATAATAAACATTAGAAATAAAAAATGGAAGCATGACTTTAGTCCTATAGATGCTGCGTTGGGTGGCCCAGTTAGTGGTTATTACTCAAAAGCCTATTTGCGCCACTTGATTACTTGCAAAGAGCTATTAGGTGCTCAACTGGCCAGCGTGCACAACTTAAATTTTTATCTATGGTTGGTGCGTCAAGCTAGAGAAAAAATTCAGCAGCATAACTTTGTTGCATGGAAAAACGACATGCTTACAACCATCATGGAAAAAATCTAACTAAATCAAAATGAAGCTACTAGATCGATATATTTTCCAAAAGTTTTTTTCCACTTTTTTGGTTACGCTCACCATCTTTACCCTGCTGATTATCATTATTCACGCAGCAGAAAATGTAAGCAGCTTTAAAAAGCATCACCTCTCTTTTGGTGAGATATTTAATTATTATCGTGTGCTAATGCCTTACATGGTAAACCTGTTGTCTCCTATTATTGTATTTGGGACCACGATCTGGGTAACCACTAGACTATCCAGACGATCAGAAATTATTGCCCTATTAAGCGGGGGTATTAGTTTTAACCGTATCCTAACACCTTATATGATTATTGCCGCTTTACTTACCGGAGCCAATTTTTATTTAACAGGTTGGTTATTGGCCAGTGCCAATAAGGAACGCATTAAGTTTGAAACAAAATATCTCGATTTCGATATGGGATTCTCTGATCGATCAGACTACCTGCAACTCAAGGTAGGGCCTGATCAATACCTCTATATTAGGAAATACCATGGTTACAATAATACGGGGTATGATGTAAGCTTAGATACCTTTAAAGATCATGCGTTAGTAGAGCGGCTACATGCTGAAAAAATAAGATGGCTAGCCAAGGAACAAACATGGATGCTACAATCTTGGGAGAAGCGGATTCTTTTTCCAAACTATGAGGAACTTACATCAGGTGATAATTTACGCATTTCCTTGGATATAGATCCAGAAGATTTTTCTATTAATCCTAATCTAAGAGAGGGGTTAACTTTGCCTGAATTAGATTTTCACATTCAAAAATTGATCTATAAAGGTAATGAAAGTGTCCGTTTTTTTATAGCAGAGAAACATATTCGATATATGACACCCTTTGCCATTATCATTCTTATTGTATTGGGGTTTTTAGTAGCTGTACATAAACCTAGAGGGGGAATAGGGAGACGCATTACTTTAGGCTTTGTACTGGCTTGTTTGTATATAGTCCTCTTTTTATCTGCCAAAATTGTAGCAGAAACACAAAGTGAACATCCCATACTTGAGATATGGCTACCTAATATTATCTTTGCTATTCTATGTACCATATTTTATCGACTAGTACCCAAGTAGTAGTATTGGAATGGTTACTACACACTATTCATACCAGAGTAAAACACTTAATAAACAAATTCATTACTTTATTTGCGCAAATAATTGCTATATTCGTGCAAATCTTGTTGCTATTATGTTATTGCCTATTGTATATATAGCGTTGTTTAACCAAATGCCACACCATGAAAACCAAGGTGCTTATTCTCACCGCAACTGAGCCGGGTAATTCTTTTCCAGAAAATTTTAGTTGTTGGTGTGCAGGTGCCTTAGAAGCAAAAGGGTGTGATACAGCATTAGAAACAGTCGGTTTAGAACAGTTCATACAATCTTCTTACACTAAGCCCTTAAAAATTAAAGAAGAAAAGTTAACTGCCTTGGAAGATACCTTGTCCATAATAGAAAAGTTGGTACTCATTCTTCCAGAACAAAACAATATGGTACCAATTGGGTTAGATAATTTTATAGAATTACTTTCTACCCATACAAAGAAAAACAACTATACCTTCTGTAGGTTAATAGCAATTGTCATGGATCCTGCTCATAATCATGGTCATGATCATGATTATGAGAAACAAAACGGGTTGTTATTCCGTTATCCACTCCATAAGTTAGACATGCTTTTTGGTTCAAATTTTAGCGCCAATCGTATACAAATTAAAAATAGTCCAACGGGTAATATGTGCCCACTCTTCGCAGAATCTTATAGCGATCTTTGCCAGTTGGTTCAACAAATTTTGGCTTAATTTCTTTTTTCTTTACTATATTGCCATAAAAGAAAAAACGCGCTTACAAGTTCTTTATTCCCTTTTACTTAAAAATTTTTTAGTATGTCTACCAACTATATGGATAATAAATTCGGGTTGCCTAAGCCAGATTTTCAAGGGCTACCTAAAAAGAAAGTTATATGGCCTCTTTTGATTGTTGTAGCCATTGTAGTCATTCTTATTGCAGGAAAAGTAGGTTATAATTTTTACTGGAAATCGTTTGATTCAAAAAAAACGCTTCTGCCCACTGAGCCACGAGATAATAGTAATACTATAGATCAGGCCAAAAATTCTACTAGATCATCGTCTGCCCCGTGTAAGCAAACGACTGCAGCAGGAACAAGCACAAATACTAATGATAGTACAAAACCTAGGGTAAAACAGAGTATTAGTGCGACTAAAAAAAAGCTAGCAACCAAACAAAATAAGCCATTGGTAAAACCAGGGACCTATCAAGAATTAAAGGGACCCCAAGGCATATATCACCTGGTAGTTTTCAACCATTTAGACAAGCCATCTGCTATGAAAGAAGTGCAACAGCTAATCAGAAAAAACTTAGGTGTTTATCTTATCTTACCTAGAATCGATAAAGGCGAAAAGTACTATCGTGTTACGATAGGACATAGTAAGACCGAATATGAAGCAGATGAGAAACTTAAAGCATTTAACTCAACATTCAAATTGCAGGCAAAATATAGTAACATATTTGTTTTTAAGTATTAACTCTTTATATTTATTTTAATTTAAACTTAATTTTTTGTCCATGCCAGGCTGCTTTTTGGCTTTTCTTATGCTGCCAGGTTTGTAGCAATAAAGAGAAAAAAGCTCAGCCTGCTAGATCTACATCAAGATTTTAAGTACTGACTACTTTTGTAACTTAGCATCAAAAGTAGCCTTTCAAAAAGATCTACTATAGTGTATCATAGTTTTATGCATATTTACAACGCACACACCCTCTTAGGCCTTCTTTTAAAAGGTGGTTGGTTAATGTTTCCGCTCGCCTTATTATCTTTAATGAGCGTTTACATAATATTAGAACGTTTATTGATCTATCGCAAATACTTAAATTTTCCCACCAGTTTCTTGGAAGCAATAGAAACGCAATTAAACGAAGGAGACCTCTCAAAAATAACCCATTTATGTAGCCAGCAAGATAATATTATACAAAAAGTAATGAGTAAGGGTATAAGGAAACGACAAGCTTCAAATATTGCATTGATTTTAGAGAGCGAGTCTAGTAGAATGCTATCTTTTTTAGAAGAAAAACTTTCTTTATTAGCTACTATTTCTGGAGCAGCACCTATGATTGGCTTCTTAGGTACCGTTACCGGTATGATCCAAACATTTATGGCTATTTCCCAAGAAAAGCACCATCTATCCTCTCAAGTTTTTTCAAGTGGCATTTATGAAGCAATGGTTACAACCGTGGCAGGGTTGGTGGTTGGCATTATAGCTTATTTAGGTTATAACTATTGCATTGCCCAGATCAATAAGGCTACAGCAAAATTGAACTATATAGTCAATCTTTTTTTAGCCAATATTAGATAAAGTATAGCAACCTACTCTAGAATAGATAAAAAATGAAAATCAGTATAAAAAATAAAATAGATCCCTCATTTAGCATGGCATCTATGACTGATATTATATTTTTGCTATTAATTTTTATATTGATTACAGCAAGCTATAGCCCTAAAGCGCTTCCCGTTGACTTACCCATAAGCACCAATGAAAAAACAGCGTCTGCGCCAATCAATGTAACTATTACAACCAGATTAGCCTATTACGTAGAGGGGAAACGAGTTACTTTTAATCAACTGGATCATGTGTTACAAAACGCACTAACCAAGACATCAACTAAAGTTGTTGTACTACACATAGATAAAAGGCTGGCTATAGCCCATATGGTCAAAGTAGCTGATATAGCTAATAGGTTAGGAGCTGCTGTTTCCATAGCAACGGAGTTTGAACATAAACCATGAAAAATAACGCTTTATTGTCTCCTAATGGACAAAGTATAGCTCTATCGATCGGGTTACATCTATTGATGCTAGGGTTAGCCTACTCTATAAGGTCTATGCCTGTTCCAAGCGCATCTAGTGGCCAAGCTTATAGAATTGGTTTACAATCCACTATTGCTTACATACCTAAAAAGCATCAAGCTATTCAAAGTGAAACGCAGCAATACCCACAACTAGCCAATGCATTAGAGAACCAAAGTGATACAATATCTAAGAATAGGCTAAAACGTAGTTCTGTGCGCCCACAGCGCCGATACCAAAATCAACCAAGTATTACAAAAACAGCAGAAAAAATTCCCAAATCCCATAACAACCCCATAATAATAGATGAACGTGGCTTATACAAGACAACTAAAAATGGCACCAAACAAACAGGGG
Source organism: Candidatus Cardinium sp. cBcalN2 (assembly GCF_022810445.1). Classification (GTDB taxonomy): domain Bacteria; phylum Bacteroidota; class Bacteroidia; order Cytophagales; family Amoebophilaceae; genus Cardinium. The sequence continues at coordinate 8,417 of NZ_JAACGD010000043.1, forward strand.
CTAGCCTCGAATTAAGAGGTTGGGATTGGGATGTAGTCCCTAATCCAAATGATACTACAGAAGAATCTGGTAAAATAGTTTTTGAAATTAAGGTAGATAAAAATGGTGAAATTGTTTCTATTCAAACCATTGAAAAAACAGTTACCCCTATGGTAGAAAAAATCTATGCAGATGCACTGCGTGGCCTCACCTTTAGTAAAACAACTGATCATAGCGCTCATATTTCTACCGGTAAGGTTACTTTTATACTAGTCGTAAAGTAAAGTAATATATTATGATAAAAAAATTGATTAAGAGTCATCTAATAAAGGTTAATTCTATAGCAGCTTTGTAAAAAGCAAAAAAGTTACTAGATTTGTAAAGTCTGTTCGTTAAAAAACATCTTATTCGTAAAATATATGCTTATGTTTTTGCCTGCTCACAAATTCCTTTTACCCAAGCCCTTCCAATCTATCATGAGGTTCTGCTTATTATTATGCTTTACTTACACGATAATGGGTAGTTGCGGTATGGCTCATGATGATCAAGGAGAATTTATAGGTCACCATAATAATTTAAAATGGAAAAAAGATATTCCATTAGATATGGTTTTCATTCCAGGAGGTACATTTTTAATGGGAGGAGGGGTTAATCAAGGCGTCGTTGCCAAAACCAATATTACACAAACTACAACTGTTGGGCCACTCTATGTAGATGTAGCACCAGTTACCAATGCAAAATACCAAAGGTTTCTAGAGCTCGTTCTAGCTAATCCAGGGGAATATGGGTTAGAAGAAGCCTATATCAAAAACAAACTAATCCCTGATATAACCGTTTGGAAAAAAGATTTTCCTTTTATGTTTATGGATGATTCATTTGGCGAAAACTATTGTACAGATCCTCGTTTTGCTAATTATCCTGTAGTGGGCATTACTTTGGAAGCAGCCCAACAATTTGCCCGTGTTCGTTCTATCTATAGGAACAAATATTTAGCCTCTAATGGGTTACCTCCCTCTCCTGATTTTAGACTACCTACTGCTGCTGAATATGAGTATGCTGCAAAAGCAGGACGTCTATCTGGGCAATATCCATGGGGGGGACCTACTGTAAGAGATCAAAAAGGTAAACTTCTGGCTAATTTTCAGGTTACCAAGGGAGACTATGCAGCATCTGGTTACACGTATACTTCGCCAGTAAAGGCCTTTCCACCCAATGCCTATGGGCTTTATGATATGGCGGGTAATGTGGCAGAATGGTGTGAAGATCAATACAGTCCCTTGTTAATACATAAGAGCGGGACCATGCTTTCTCCCGATAGAGATCAAGAAGACAGTCTATTTAGGGTGATTAAAGGTGGTTCTTGGAAAGACTATGCCTATTCGTTACAAACAGGTGCTTATGATTGTGAGCATAAAGAGGTGGCGCGCTCTTATATTGGCTTTAGATGCGTTATGTCTGCTCTGTAACTTTTTATGGTAGCCATAATCTTTTTGACTATTTAAAATTCAAAAATACCATGAGACATCATCTAGTAAATACTAAATTTAAAGATAAATTTTATAGTGACATAATGCCCTTTATATACAATATTGGTGCTGCTATTGTAATATTTGGAGCTATGTTTAAGCTATTGAACCTACCTGGAGGCAACATCATGTTAGGGCTTGGACTTTCAACAGAAGCTTTAATTTTTCTTTTAGGGGCCTTTGAACCTAAGGAACAAGCCATAGATTGGTCGCGCGTATATCCTGAATTAGCCCCTAATTATAGACCTACTTTACCCAATAATGGTCCCAAGATCTCTACCATTACGCAAAAGTTGGATGAATGTTTGCAAAAAGCTTCCATAGATCACTCTTTATTAGAAAACTTAGCGCTTACTATGCGTCGTTTTTCAGAGAATATGGCTAATGTTCCTTCTTTTGCTAATGTTAGTCAAGTTACAGAAGCATATGTTCATCATGTAGGGCAAGCGAATCAAGGGATTGGAGATATGGCTCATGCCTTAACCTCCATGAACGACCTCTACAAAAAAGCCTTGGCACGTATGGAAGAACAGGCTACACAGACTAGTATGTTATATAACCATTTAGAAACCACTTTACAAGCTATGGAAATAGCCGGTAAAGAAGCGATCAATTTTAAGCAAGAGCTCTCTTCACTAAATGAAAAAATAACTGCTTTGAATGCAATATATGCTAAGACATTAACCGCTTTTAAAAGCTAAGTAGTGTATAAGCTATTAAGCAATCATTCCTGATAAAATTGTTAAGTGTTATGACTAAAGGAAAGTTAACGCCTAGGCAAAAAATGATAGGATTGATCTACTTGGTGCTAACAGCCATGTTGGCACTACAGGTCAGCTCTAGCGTATTGGATAAGTTCATCGTACTAAGTAACAGTATTGATAATAGTAGAAGGCTTCAATTAAAACAAAATCAACGTTCGATTCAAGCATTAAAAAATGCAGTTAGCGACATGGGCAATCGTCCATCAGACCTAACCATACTCCGACAAGTGACTGCTATGCATCAAGACACGGTAGCCTTGGTTGATTATATTGATGGTTTAAAAAAACAGCTCATTGATGCCGAGGGGGGGCTAGATAAGGCTACTCAGTTACCTAAAGGTCTCAAAAGCGAGGCTACAGTAGCCCATTTTATGTTCCATAAAGGTGAAGGGAACATACTAAAAAGTAAGTTAAAGAACTATATAGTACAACTGTCTAAGCTAGCCAATAAACCTTATACCTCTATTGCTTGTGATGCAAAAGATCATCAGTTTTTTAGTCATAATCCCAACCAAGCTCAAAAAGATTTTGTGGCATTAAACTTTGGTCATACCCCTCTTGGCGCTGCATTGGCTACATTAAGTCAGTTCGCTGCTGACGTAGTAGCTACAGAAGCCGATGCCATTAGCACATTAGGCGATACGATTGGCTCGTCTGACGTTAGATTCGACACGCTTAAATTACTAGCCAACACGAAATCCTATATTGTTGCCGCTGGCAGTCGGTATGAAGCAGATTTAATTTTAGCAGCCTCTTCTTCTGCTGTTTCTCCAGAGATGTTTATCGATGACCAACCTATTATAGTAGAAGAAGGAATAGGAAAAATCTCTTTTACAGCCACTCCTGGCACCTATGACAGTCATGGATTCGCTAAAAAAACTTTTAAAGCAGCTATAAAATTGAAGCTACCTGGGGGTAAGCAATCGATTATTACACAAGAAATCCCTTATTTAGTTGCCAAGCCAGTCATTCAAGTAAAAGCAGCTACGGTACAATCGCTGTATCGCAATTGCGGTAACGAGTTAGATATTCAAGTTCCTTCTCTGGGGGTTGCCTATAAACCTGAATTTAAGGTAACAGGTGGCCAAATAACACCTAGCGCTAAAAAAGGAGTAATCACAGTGATTCCTAAGGCTAAAGAGGTTAAAATAACTGTATATAACCAAGCCCATTTAATAGGTACAGAATCTTTTATGGTACAAGATATTCCTACTCCACAAATTTGTATCACCACTAAAAATAAAGCCATTGACATGAAATCAGGGCTTCCTGCACCCGGGCCCAGGGTACTTGAAGTGAACGTAGTACCTAACAAACATTTTCAAGATTTTTTACCTAAAGATGCCAGGTATCGGGTAGCAGAATGGGTGGTTACCTTAGCACGAGGTAGTCGGCCTATTCATAGCTTAACCGTCACGCATAGCGTTGCAGATTTACACGCCATTGCGTCGCTTGCCAAGCCAGGTGATCGATTGGTTATAGAAATAAAAAAAATAGAAAGGCAAAACTTTAAAAATGAAGTTGAAACTATTATAGATAAATCTTGCTTCAACATTTTAATTACTTAATTGTATACCATATGTTTATAAAACAGTCATTTTTGGTTCTACTTGTTTGGTTGGTCACCCATTTCCCATCCTATGGTCGTGTAGATCATTTGTCTCAAAGCTACAATCCGCATGCTACTCGGCCAATTCCAAGGGTCTATATTTTATATGCAAGAAAAGTTTGGAGAGAAATTTATTTAGATGAGAAACAAAATCAACCATGTTTTATGCGTGGCAAAGAGATTTCTAAAGTGATCATAGATGGTGTAAAAAATAAATTATTGCTTCCTTACAAGGATGATACGCTGACAGAAGTAATGACCGAAACCGCCTTTTTGAAAAACTTACAAATTCCAGATGAAGAGGCTACTGCACCAAACACTTCTCATGAATTTTTTCCACATCAAATTTCCACATTAAGATTAGTAGAACATGTAATTTTCAATAAAATCATTGCTAGGCAAGAGTATGATATTGAATCTATTCAATTAATTGTTCCTGGCAGAAATAATCCCCCTACCTATTTAGATCATACCATAGCTACGTTTAAGTACAAAGATATAATAGATTATTTTAACAAGCTTCCTTTTGAGTTGGTTACTTGGTACAACGCAGCTAACGCTGCAGAAAACTTAACCTGGACAGATGCTTTTGACCTTAGATTATTTTTGCCTGGTAGTAGGATTATAAAGGTAAGCAACTTAGGTGATGCTACTGTAGATGAAATCTATGAAAAAAAACCTGGCGACGGACAAGGGCTCATTGCTTCGCAGAAGATGGCAGTAGAAATTGATGTGGAACTAGAGGAATTTATGTCTGAACATTAGCCTATGGTATTGTTATAACCCAGTGCTACAAAGGAATGTAGCTGTTTACAAGTAACTGTTCAGCCAATGGCGTCAACTTAAGCGTTTATATTTTTTTGATTATTAAATATCATACTATTTTTGTATCCGTTCACGCAATGGCGTCAACTTAAG
>NZ_JAACGD010000044.1 GCF_022810445.1 Candidatus Cardinium sp. cBcalN2
AATATCAACTACTACAGTTTATATGTTATTAGTTGGTTGGCCTTGCGTATGGGTCGGTTCATGCACCATCTTTCTATGCCAGAAACAATAGGTAGTGTCTATGGTAGATATGCACGAATCATTACAACCCTGTCTGGTATTTGTGATGCTATTGCGATGATTGCTGCGCAAGTCAGTGCCATGTCCCTGGCCATTAGTATGTGTTTAGATGTTGTAAATCCAAAAGTTATTACAATTGGTGTTACCTTAATTCTTATTTTCTATTCTAGTTTTGGAGGTATCCGAGCAGTTGTTTTTACCGATATCCTTCAGTTCATCACTTTTACCATCATTATTCCTATTCTAGCATGGTTGATGTTTAAAAGCACCGGTAAATCAGTGGTAGAAATGATTCCTTTTTTACAAAGCCAGGCAAAATTCCAGTTTAGTACAGTTTGCCATTTTGACAGCAATCTAGTGGCTATGCTTTTTCTGGTACTTAGTTTTTTAATGGGCTATATAGAACCTCCAACCATACAACGGGTCTACATGTCTTCTAGTTCGGTGCAAGCCGGAAAGGTTTTTTTATACTCGACACTTTTCGGTTTCATAATAAAAATCTTTATAATTTTAATTGCTTTATTTGTCTTTGTAGGTGCACCAGACTTACCAGGAACCGCCATTTGGGGTTATATAATGGCTAATGTACCCCCTATTTTTAAAGGAATAGTTTGTATCAGCTTATTGGCCATGGCTATGTCCACAGCTGACTCTAAACTCAATGCCTGTGCTGTTATGATTAGCCATGATATGTTACAAAGTCTACGTAGTCCTAAAAAAGCGCCTTATCCTAACCAGCTCCGCTTGGCTACATGCACCAGTGTAGTCATAGGGTTATTTGCTATGGCATTGACTTTGTATTCTAACGATCTATTACGTTTGCTCAAATTAAGTTTAGATTTTTCGCTTCCTATAGCAACTGCCCCTTTTATCTTAGCTGTTTTAGGCTTTCGGGGTAAGCCCCGAACGGCTTTGATTGGTATATTGACCGGTATACTATCTATTTTAGCTTGGAACAAGTGGATTGAACCTAAAACGGGAATAAATGGTTCTTTTATTTGTATGTTAGCCAATGGAATAGCCATGATGGCTGCCCACTATCTACTGAAACAACCAGACGATATAGGATGGGTCCGCCCTAGCCCCAATGATCCATTTACCCAAATACAGCAAGTTAATAGACGGAAAAAGGCAGCACGAAACGAAGCCATTAAAAATGAGTTAAGAGATATTAAAAATAGCTTAGCTAAGCTGCAACCGAGCCATGTTACGCTAACCTGTATGGGGCTTTATGTGGTTATCACGAATTCGTTAACTTACTTTATAGCCTCTATTACCGATTATGGCGGGTGGCTTATACTGCAATTTTTAGTAGGGGCTTGCTTTTTAGGGTACAATCTACTGCTGACCCAAAAAGTTAAAACGATTCCAGGATGGATGGTTGGTCTATGTTGGGTAATAGGATTAATATTTTGTCTGCCGATGAATGTGGTTTGGCACTGGTGGCATGGCACAACACTTCTTTTGAATGTAGGCTTATGCTTGGCCCATTTGTCTGTAAGCTTGTTTGTACTACCTTTATATTTGGGTGTTGGTTTTTTAATAGCCACGCTATTAATGGTTAGCTCTCTTAGCCCTATCTATTGTGCCCACCCGCTGGTGTTGGTATTATCGCCATCAGCTGTTGCGTGGCTATTGCTACTCTATTTGGGATTAGGGTTACTTATTTTGGGCATTTTTATTTACCTTAAAGCTAAAAGCAATACCTACTTTGTGCAAGTGCACTATCTCAAAGAGAGAGAAAAGATTAGTACCTCCCAAAGGCTCAAGCAAGCGCTCTATGACGCAACTATGGTTCCTACTACCGGTGTTAGTTCACTTAAAGGTCATGGCGCTATTTTAAGCAAAGTAGTAGATAAAATGGAGGAATCAATCTCTTTTTTAGATAGCAACATGCCCCTTTATAAAGAAGACTTTAAGAGTATTATCCATAAACTCCATGATTGGGTTACCTATTTCAGTAAGAAAGAAAAAGCTAAATCACATGCACTACTCCAGCCTACCAAAATTAGTTTAGATAAGCTAATTCAAAAAGTAGAGTTTTCCTTATCTCAAGAAGTCACTCATCCACCTAGATTGCTGGTAGAAAAAATAAACAGCTCTAGGGGCGTCTTATGCCCTGATATTATATGCGATATCAATCAGGTAGTCTACTCTTTGGTTAAAGCCGTTTTACGGATTATGGGTAAGTTAGATGAAGCCACTACGTCAATAGTAAGTATACAACTACACCATACCGCTTTACAATTTAAACAAGCAGATGCTATTGATGATAGCGATCCTACTTTTATGCTTTTTCAGGCTACTGGTCTGCTCATACATAAGGCTGAACTAGCTTCCAAGGAGATTCCCCAGATTAAGCCTGTATATATTGATATAAAAAATAAAATTGATTATCAAAGCATAAAATCAGTTTCACCCTCTATAGATCTGGAACGAGATATGGTAGCTAGCATGGTTTATGCCCACTATGGCTACTTGGAATATCCGGATAATAGTCAACAACAAGCTATTTTAGTGGTACTCCCCATTGATGTCACAAAAGTTCGTGATAAACTAATGATTAAGCTACCAATAGATTATTTAATATCAGAAACTCCTGTCACACCTAAAGAGCAAGCCGATTCAATGATGAAATTAATGCAATTCTATGATTATGTTTGTGAAGTTTCTCATCAAGTAGATCCTATTGATGTCAGTACGATTTCAAATTTACTTTTATTACTCAGGCAATACTTTGGTTTTAAGCGACATGGCTCAGGTCAATTGTTTTATGTGCGTGCGATAGGTATCGCCAGGTTAGTGGTAGAATGGGTGTTCCATTCACCTAAAGTGATTTATGCCTCTTTATTGTATGAGTTAGTGCGTCAGACCTATTTGCCCCTTTCTTATATCAAGGAACATTATAACTTAGGTGTTTATGCTTTTGTATTGAACATCTTAAACGTGGATAAAAGAGAAACATTAGATCATCCTTCGTTGCTTTATGTTCGGAATCGATTAAAGGAAGCCATTAAAAAAGATCATATACAGCTTTCCGTTCTTTTCATCAAACTGGCCGAACGGCTCTATGACTTACGCCATGCTGCAGGATATATCATGCTAGAGGAGATAAAATATATGGCTAATGAGGCCCTTACAGTAGATGTTAAGCTAGCTGAGAAATATTTGGCTCCTAACATAGCAGAAGCATTAGCTACGGCAGCTCAAGAAGCATTGAAGGCCTATCATGAAAAAAAAATAGATAGATTGCTGCTATAGGTTTTACTCCATCTAATCTGATATTCATTGTAATCATTGAAAATGATTCTTTTCAAAAATTTATTAGCCAAGTTGGTATAGTCAATCAAATTATTTTTGTAGCTTCTAGTCTAGAAAACTAAAGATGGTGATGCACGCATTACTTATAGCATATGATCCAATATCCTAGTAAGATTTACGCAAGCCATTATAAATTTAGAAGCAGATGCAGGAGCAAAATTCAACTATCCATATAGATGAAGCCAATAAGTATGGAGATACCCCTCTTCATATGGCAGCTTTTGAAGGTGATTGGCAGAAAGCTAGATTTTTATTAAAAGATCAAACAATTGATGTAAATGCAAGAAATAAGTATGGCGAAACCCCATTACATTGTGCGGTTGTTGAGAACCATGTAGATTTACTTAGGGTACTGCTTGAAGAGTCCACAGCAGTTGATGTAAATGCAATAGACCAAGATAGCTATACAGCCCTTCATTATGCATCATCCAAAGGTAATATAGAGTTAACCCAAGCACTCTTGAACCACATAAACATTGACGTAAATACCAAGGATAAATATCAAAACGCCCCATTGCATTATGCAGCATTTAAAGGTCATCTAGCCGTTCTTGAGGCATTACTCTCTAACCAATCAATTGATGTCAATATTAAAAACTACCATGAAAATACCCCATTATATTATGCAGCCTCTAAAGGGCATCTGGTCATTATTAAAGCCTTAGTAGCGGTTGCATCCATTGACCTAACGATCAAAAATAAATATGGAAGAACCTTCCTTGATGCAGCTAAATCGAGTAACCATGCTGCGTGTATAGCTCTATTAGATGATGCAATCAATAAGCAAGAACGATAGCACAAGAGACTTTTTACCTAACTCGGTTATTTGTATCACACACTTTTTTTCTTTTTTAACCTGGGCTTCCACAGCGCTAAATCCTTACTGCGATCCCTCTCTGCAACTGTTTTTCTATTTCAGCTGTAAACGGTGCTTGCTAACCGCAATTATTTTACAAGACCCGTTTTTATTTTTTTACTACCTCACCCTAACGGTCAATAGGTACAGTTTAACATAGAATTTAATAATTCATTTAGTCAAAATATAACTTTTTACGTAAATTAAAGTTTTACTTATAAAAAGGCTGGTTATAGATAGATCCACACCTTTACGTTGCTGTAAATCATCTAACGACTTATAGACTTTCTCAAGCAGCCATCCTTCCTCCAACATGGATTCAAGATTTTTTTAAAGCATGAAAAGCCTTAAAACTGATTTAAACGGACTATACCCTCCTTCCGATGCCGTTCAACAAAATGCCCATATCGCATCATTGGATGAATACTTAAAAATGTATAACGCATCTATTGAGGATCCAATCCAATTTTGGAAAAAGCTATCCGAGCCATTTTTTTGGAAACAGCAACCAACTGGTCCATTTCTGCGCTACAATTTTGACCTCAAAAAAGGGAATATTTTTACAAAATGGATAGAAGGAGCCACCACTAATGTTTGCTATAACCTAGTGGACAAGCATGTAGAGGAAGGCAATGGCCATAAGATAGCCTACTACTGGGAAGGAAATGACCCAAGCGAACAAAAACAAATCACCTACCAAGGTTTACTGGAAGCAATTTGTAAATGTGCCAATGTTTTAAAAACCCTAGGCATACAAAAAGGTAACCGTGTAGCCATCTATATGCCAACTACTATAGAGGCCATCATAGCCATGTTAAGTTGTGCGCGCATTGGGGCCATCCATGTTGTGATTTTTGCAGGATTTTCAACAGAGGCACTCGCAGAAAGGATGATAGCGGCAAACGCAAAACTCTTGGTAACCGCTGACGGAACCTTTCGTGGAACAAAATTTATTCCCCTCAAGTCGATTGCTACCCAAGCATTGAAACAATGTAAAGCAGCTGGCCACCTGATTAACCATTGTGTCGTTTTTAACCGACTGCAAACCAGCAAGCTGAATAAAGACATACCCGATATTCCCTGGGATGATTCAATAGACCTGGCTTGGGAAACAGTCATGGCATCTGCATCCGATCTATGTGCAGTTGAGTGGGTTGATGCGGAACATCCATTATTTATACTGTATACAAGCGGTTCGACTGGCAAACCCAAAGGAGTGTTACACACTAGTGGAGGTTATCTATTATACGCAGCCACTGTATTTAAATATGCATTTGACTACCATGAAGAAGATCTATTTTTCTGCTCTGGAGACTTAGGCTGGATTACAGGCCATACTTTCAATGTTTATGGTGCACTTGCCTGTAAAAGTAGCACTGTTATATTTGATGGCATTCCGACTTACCCAGATGGAGGTCGCTTTTGGGAGTTGATCGATCGATATCAAGTCACCACATTTTATACCGCTCCTACTGCGATTCGAACCCTTATGAAACTTGACCGCTCATATGTTACAAAGTATAGTAGAGCCTCCTTGCGCCTACTTGGCTCCGTAGGTGAACCCATTGATCCTGCCACTTGGCATTGGTTCTACGAAGTAGTGGGTGAAAAGCGCTGTCCGATTATTGATACCTTTTGGCAGACAGAAACAGGCGGACCCATCCTTTGTCCACTTCCTGGATCTACGCCATTGAAGCCTGGATCTGCTACACTACCTTTTTTTGGTATTGTACCCGCAATCGTTGATGCAAATGGCGTTGAAATGATAGGTGAGGGAGAAGGATATTTGGTTATCAAAAATCCTTGGCCAGGCATAGCCCGAACTCTTGATGGGCATCATCAAAGATTTGAATCTACCTATTTTAAGCCATACAATGGCTATTACTATACAGGCGATGCGGCAAAACGTGATGCAGATGGCTATTTTTGGATCATAGGTAGAAGAGATGATATGTTGAATGTCTCCGGTCATTTACTATCAACTGCTGAGATTGAATTTGCATTGATGCAACACCCAGCAGTGGCAGAAGCCGCTGCAGTCTCTGCTGCACATGCCATAAAAGGTGAATCCATCCACTGTTTTATCGTATTAAAGCATAGGTGGAAATATGATGGTATCATTGAAGATGAAATCAAATCAATTGTTCGTAATAAAATAGGAGCCTTTGCCGTTCCAGAGTTGATGCACCCTGTACCCGCTTTACCTAAGGTAGCGTCTGGCAAAATAATGCGTCGACTGCTTAAAAAAATAGTACAACAGGAAGCAGATTTAGGTGATACCTCAACGTTAGTAGACCAAACTATTATGGAACAGCTACGCGCGCTTATAACTAAAAAAGGGTAAGATTTTTTAATGAACCTATGGGACAGCCCTACTTATTATTTTGTAAGTTTGTAAAAGCATTACTTTCGCATAGCATAGCCAGAAGGCTCAATCGATACCATAAATTTTTTAACAATTACCTAAAATGAGCAACTATATAAAATTTTTGTACCAGGCTGGTCTATTGTCCACCATTACATTAATGGGGGCTAACTGTGGTGGTTCTGGTAACAACACACCCTCGGGCAAGAACACTCCATCACAGCATTCTAGCCATACGTCAACACCACGATATAATCAGGATGAGCCAAATAATACACTGTTAAAAAATAATTTAGATCAAGAATTCAATACGTCAACAGAAGGGAAAAATTACAAACGTATGTACGAAGAGACTGTTACTGAAAAAGAAAATTACAAACGTAAGTACGAAAAGACTGTTGCTATAATTATGAAGTTAAAGATACTTACTACAAAGCTTGCAGCAGAGGATATTTTAATCTTACAATTAGATTTATCCAACGAACGTGATACGCAATTCAAAGATGCTTGTTTAAAGGCATTCGACAAATCGTCTGATCAATTAATCGAGCAATTAGAAACTGCTAAAGACGATGTAGCTAAGAGTCAAAAAATACGTGAATCATTCGATGAAACAATAAAAAAATCTGTAAAAGAATCAATGTATAAACAAGGATATACAGAGCAAAGGTATCAGGACCTGATAGATCAGGCTTTGAAGCCACTCTTAAAAAGTCAGCAAAAATCAAACGCTGGGTAAAAAGCCGTAAAACACAAGCCTCCCAGCTGGAAAAAGAATGTGTATCCATTTATTACCCTGGCATAAGTGGACCCCAAAAACGCCCCTTGTAAAATAGTTGCGCTCAGAAAGCGAACGTTACAACTGAAATAGAAAAACAGTTGAGAGGGAGGCCTGAAGGGCGGATTCTGTTTTTCCAGTTGTAACGTTCGCTTTCCGGAACTTTTTACACAGGGCTTGATTTTTTGTCCACTTTTTTATCAAGAAAAAAGTGGTATAAAAAAGCCTTGAACAGATACAGAAAAGTAAAATAAAAATTCATTATGAATTAAATTTACCAATGTTGGCTATCCTTCAGTTGATGCCATTTCGTCAACAGATACTCGTGCCATTGGCTGAATAGATACGGCCATAACCCGCATGGTAACATAAATAGATCCATATGAAAAACAAAACATTTATTGCCAAGCATGGTTCACCAACACCAAGCCTATCTAAAGAGGCTAGTAGCCAGATCCCTCCGTTTCCTAGAAAACTATATATAGAAAGCTATGGCTGCCAAATGAATTTTTCTGATAGTGAAATAGTGGCTTCTATTATGGCGCAACAAGGTTTTGTTTTTACAGATCACTATGATAACGCAGATCTTATTCTGATCAACACATGTGCCATTCGGGATAAAGCTGAACAGACGATTCGAAATAGATTATTGGTTTTTAACCAACAGAAAATCAAACAACCCGATCTGATTGTTGGTATATTAGGCTGCATGGCAGAACGGCTTAAAACCCAATTACTAGAAGAAGAAAAAGTAGTTGATTTGGTAGCGGGTCCAGATGCCTATAGAGACTTACCTCGATTAATTAGTCAAGTAGATCAAGGACATAAAGCAGTCAATACCTTTTTATCCAAAGAAGAAACCTATGCCGATATTGCACCTGTCCGATTGCATGCAAATGGTGTCACTGCTTTTATCTCTATTATGAGAGGATGTAATAATATGTGCTCTTTTTGTATTGTCCCTTTTACGCGAGGGCGTGAACGAAGTAGGAATCCGGATTCTATTGTCCAAGAAGCTAAACAGTTATTTGAAACAGGCTATAGAGAAATTACCCTTTTGGGGCAAAATGTAGATTCTTATAGTTGGTGTCCATCCATGACAGCAGCTACCGCCTCACCAGATCATAGAAAGCCTAGCGATGTAACCAGTAACTTTGCCCAATTACTGGCTATGGTGGCTGAGATTGATCCCCAATTAAGGGTTCGTTTTTCTACTTCTCACCCCAAAGATATGACCGATGAGGTGTTGTATACTATGAAAGCTTATCCTAACATCTGTAAGCATATTCATTTACCTGTTCAAAGTGGCAATAGCCGCATCTTAAAACTGATGAATCGTACCTATGACCGCGCCTGGTATATCGAAAGAATTGTGGCTATTAGGCATATTTTAGGTCCATCTTGTGCCATTTCTTCTGATATGATTGCAGGATTTTGTTCCGAAACAGAAGCAGAACATGCAGATACCCTCTCGCTAATGGATTATGTGCAATATGATTTTTCTTTTATGTTTTACTATTCTGAACGGCCAGGCACATTGGCCGCTAGAAAATATGCGGATGATGTTCCAGAATCGGTTAAAAAGCGCAGATTAAGTGAAATTATAGCCAAACAGCGTGAACATGCCTTAATGCACAACCAAAAAAGTATAGGCCAAGTCCATCAGGTTTTAATTGAAAAGTCTTCCAAAAAATCAGAAGCTTCTTTTCAAGGTAGAACCAGTCAAAATAAAATCGTAGTATTCCCCAAAGGGAACTACCAAATAGGGGATTATGTAGCGGTACAAATCGTAGATTGCAACGCAGCAACCCTATTGGGCACAGTGGTATCGTAAGTGTATGAAGGCTATGAAAAAAGATCTCGAATACATCAAACAGCGGTTTAATATTATTGGCAATGCTCCATCGTTAAACAGAGCCATTGAAATAGCCATGCAGGTAGCGCCTACCGACCTCTCCGTTTTAATTAGGGGCGAAAGTGGTACTGGAAAAGAATCTTTCTCCAAGATTATTCATGCACTAAGCCCCTACCGCCATGGCAACTTTATAGCTATTAACTGTGGCGCTATTCCAGAAGGCACTATAGATTCTGAACTGTTTGGCCATGAAAAAGGCTCCTTTACAGGAGCAATAGAAAGCCGAAAAGGTTATTTTGAAGAAGCCAATGGGGGCACTATTTTCCTAGATGAAATAGGTGAAATGCCTTTAGGGACACAAATCAGACTCTTGCGTGTATTAGAATATGGAGAATATGTAAAAGTAGGTACTTCTAGTGTACAAAAAACCAAAGTGCGTATCGTGGCAGCTACACATGTAGATTTACTCTATGCCATTAAGCAAGGAAAATTCCGAGAAGATTTATACTACAGACTCAACACCGTTCCTATTAGCATCCCCCCTCTTCGTGAACGAGGCGCAGATATCATACAATTATTTCATAAGTTTTCTAGTGATTTTGCTACAAAATACCATGTTAAACCCTTAGAAATTAGCCCAGATGCAAAGGATATGCTACGCACCTATTCATTTCCAGGTAATATTCGTCAGCTAAAAAATATTGTACAGCAAATAGCACTACTTGAAGAAGCGGTTATAGTGACCCCAAGCATACTAGAAAAATATTTACCAAAAGCACAAAGCCATACCTTACCCGTATTGTATAAACAATGGAATGATAATGGGCTGATTGAAAAAGAATGGCTATACCCTATTCTCTTTGATTTAAAAAGAGATGTTGCGGAATTAAAAGAATTAATGTTTAACCTAATGGGGTCTGCTTCCATGAACCATCCCATGATCAAAAACCATGCACGCTTATTTGAAACTCATAGTGAGCAAGAAAATAAAGCTAAGCAAATCCATTTTTTGGATACAACACAATCCTTTAAAGAAGATAATGTAAATTGTATGGGTGACTCCCAAGCAACAGAAAACCTTTCTATTGAAGCGCAAGAACAAGCATTAATTCGTAGATCTCTGAAAAAAAATGACGGAAATCGTAAAAATGCAGCTGATGATTTAGGGATTTCTGAAAGAACGCTTTATCGAAAAATTAAACAATATGAGATTGAAGAGCCCGATTTTAATAAATAGTCTATACCTTTTTTTTAGCTTATTATGGTTAAACAGCTGTGGCCTTTTTACCTTTTCAGGTGTTGCACTTTCTCCTGATATTAAGACTTTTTCTGTTAAATCCTTTTATACAGAGGTTTCAGAGGGTCCAACAGATATGACCCAAAAACTTACTGAAAAACTGGAATCAAAAATATTACGCATGACTACTTTGACCAAAGAAGAAAAAGATGGCGACATCCAATACGAAGGAGTGATTAAGTCTTTTGCTTATCGTACAGCCTTTAGTACAAAAGATAAAGGGGATTATAGCTCTGGGGATAATAACCCTAAAGAAGTACAACGCTTAACCATAACCATAGAAGTCTCTTACTTGAATCCTGCAGATGAAGATTCCTCGTTTAAGAAAAAACAATTTTCAGCTAGTGCAGATATATTTTCTAATGAAAATCAATTAGAAAAAGAACCTCTATTGATTGAAGAAATTTTTTGTCAACTCGTAGATGATATTTGTAACAAATCTATAGAAGATAATTGGTAAGATTAGCCTGCGTTCGAAACGCCACTTCTGCTAGTAAACTTAGATCTGGTGTCTCAAATTTTGTGTAGTAGATCCCTTTTTTGTGTTTCGTGTCTCCTACAAATGCTGGAGCATAAGCAGTCTTTTGAATGGATTTAAAAATTAATTTTTTACTCATGTTGTGAAGAGATACTTTGAAAAAAGTCTATTCAAATTGTTTTTACCATGCACGTTCAAAGACTATTAACATTATTGGCACAACCTGCAAAGCTTTCCCCAAAAGACATACCTGATTTAGAGTCCTTTATACAAACATACCCTTATTTCTACCTAGCCCATGCACTCCTTGCCAAGGCAAACTACAAGCAAGAGCAAGATATAGAAAAAATGACAGTTCAAAGGGCTGCTACCTATGCTATTGATCGTACGCATTTTCGGAAATGGTTAGAAAACAAACTTTCACTCCCACCAATTGTTAGAAGTATTCATCCTACATCTTGGAAAGAAACAGCTGCTACTGCCAATAACTACCTAGAACTAATTGTCAATAAATCGCTAAAAAAAAGTACCAATGAAAATAGTATCAAACAATTTTCTATTATTGATACCATTTTAAATAAAAATTTGCAGTTCGATCCTTTTGTAGAGGCAGTACCCTTAAAAGAGGACACATCCGTAGATCTCTCCGAGCAACGAACTACTTTAGATGATCGTTTTGCAACTGAAACATTGGCTAGAATAATGATACAACAAAAAAAATACAAACGAGCCATTGAAATTTATAACTATATAATGGCAAAGCATCCTGAAAAAAAATCGTATATTCAGGATATCATTGCTAGCTTAAACAGTAATTCTTAGTTATGTCTATATTCAATTTGCTTACTATACTTATTATTATCGTAGCCATTCTATTGGTTGGTGCTATCTTGTTACAAGAACCTAAAGAACGAATCACTCCCTCAGGTGGTAGTTCAGCTTCTGTGCAGCGAATTGGCATTAATCAAAAGGCAGATTTTTTAGAAAAAGCAACTTGGGTGCTGGTTAGTTTATTGCTCTTCTTAACCCTTTTATCTTCCATTTTTCTTAAAAATACCCCCCAGTTGAATGTAAGCCCCAATTTGGCTAAAGTACAGGAAGAACAAGCATTAAATGCTCCATTGCTTCCAACGGATCAAGAAGATGCAACCAATATCCCAAAACAACCTGCATCTAATGAAACAAAGGCAACCCCTCAAAATTAACCTTACAGCTAGATTATGAAGCTAATAAGCATAAAAAAATCTATTTTGGTTCCTCTCTTTCTAGCGTATGCACTTGTACCAAATCCATCAAGCGCTATTGGCATAGCCACAGGACCATCTTTCGGTATAGCTGGCTTTTATAGTAGCTTCGACACAAGCGCGTCATCCAAAAAAATTGATACAAAGAACTTAGCACTCCAGCTTGGCTGGTTTGTTAAACTAGACCTTTGGCTTTTATATGCTAAACTAGCCCCTTGCTTTGTATTAGATCGGCATAAATTACCTAATCAGTTAAATAGAGCGCATTTCCGATATATTACAGTACCGTTCACCATTGGTATGCCTTTTTTGGGTTGGTTCCGTCCTCACATTGGACTGATCTTTCGCATACCTTTGAATAGTTTAGATGATACGAAATTCAAAGGAAATAGTCTTATAGCAAGCTATAGCAAAAAAATCAATGGCTATATAGTAGGCATTGGTATCGACTTAGCTAATGTGCTAATAGATATCTGTTGGCAATTTGCCTGGTCAGCCATAGATAGAAAATCTATCAGTAATGACCTACTCTATGGTCTCAAAAAACATAGGCCCAAACAACTCGCCTTACAATTCAGTTATAATCTACTAGGTTAAAGCGATTTTATCTCTATTATACCAATACCTTCCGCAACCTAGCAACTGGTAAATGCAATTGCTTTCTATACTTAGTTACCGTACGACGTGCCACATGATACCCTTGGGCCATTAATAGCGATAAGATACGATCATCCGAATAAGGATTTTGCTTATCTTCACTGTTAATGAGTTCTAAAATCCTATTTTTAACAACTTTATTACTAATATCTTCACCAGTAGACCTACTAATCGCTTCAGAAAAGAAAAATTTTAACGGATAGATACCAAACTTGCCTTGAACTGATTTTTGGTTAACAATTCTTGAAATCGTAGAAGCATCCATACCAACCTTATCCGCTACATTTTGCAAAACCATTGGTTTTAATTTATCTGTTTCTTCGCCTTCTAGAAAGAACTCATATTGCAGTTGTAAAATGGCTTCCATAGTTTTTAAAAGTGTTTGACTACGTTGACTAAGCGCCTCCATAAACCATTTAGCATGCTCTAGCTTTTTTTTCAAAAAGGCAATCATCTCCTTACTTGCTAAGTCTTGCTTTGCCTTTTTTTCATAACTTTCCAGCATAGTAAGATACTTTTGATTAAAACGTGGCTTATGCACAGGATAATGTACTAGCTCAACAGTAAGCCTTCTTTGATCTTGGCGTATGATAAAGTCTGGCATCAGGTAATCATTGCTATAATCTATGCCATTGGTATGCCTAGCTGGTCTAGGATTAAGCCGAGCAATATGTACTAGAGCATCTTTTAAAAGATGGGTATCCGAAAGGCCTAATTTTTTTACGATTAGGTGATAGTGTTTCTTTGTAAAAGCCTCAAAACAATTCCTTACCACACCCTGGGCTAATTGAATGATAGGATCTTCTTGATTCTGTCCTTTTAGTTGTATTAATAAGCATTCTTGGAGATTTCTAGCTGCAATGCCAGGTGGATCTAAGCGCTGAATAGCGCTTAATACTTTTTCTACTTCTTCCAAAGAAAGTTCTAAATAATGCATTACATGCAAATCTTGCACCACAACTTCTAGGTCACATGTCAGGTAACCATCTTGGTCTAAACTACCAATCAGATGCTCCCCTATTATATACCCTACTTTACTTAAATGAAGCAGATAAAGTTGTTCTTTTAATTTTTCTTGCAGTGAAACAATAGCTGGTGTCCAAAGGTGACGAGCAGATTGGGATGCTGTTTTATATGTTTGTTTATTTAAATCAGCTGAGCGATAATTAGAAAGATCTTGAATAAATGGCTCTGATAAGGGTGCCACTTCTTCATTGTCTAAGGATGTGCCCTCATCTAGCAAAGGATTCGTTGTGACTTCTTTTGAGATATAGTCGTTGAGCGCTACAGTAGGTACTTGCAACAGCTTAATAAACTGAATTTGTTGTCCAGACAACCTTTGCGTTAACTTTTTTTCTAAGTGTAATTGCTGCATCTTAGCATTCAGTTGGATTAAATAAAAACTATTTATAGATTAGGCTTTACTATTTATAGGTCTAGCTCTTACTACAGAGGCTTTATCAATATACCAAAACAAAAGTAACCGCTAATCTAAAAAGAATACATTGCATACCAAAATTAAAGAACTTTTACAATTTGGCACAGTTGGTGCACAAGTTGAAGCAAAAGGTTGGATCCGTACCAAACGCATCAATAAGCAGGTCATATTTCTTACACTCAGTGATGGTTCTTGTCAGCAACATTTACAAGTAGTCATGACCCCATCTGACCTACCAAAAGCGTTGCTCAACCAACTAGCTACAGGTGCTAGCATTGCCGTCTCTGGAAGTTTAGTTGCTTCACAAGGTACCAACCAATCAATAGAATTACATGGCCATCAACTCACCCTACTAGGGAATGCCCCAGACTACCCTTTACAGCCAAAGGCTCATTCGTTGGAATTTCTACGCTCATTGGTACATCTTCGTTTTCGTACCAATACTTTTGGCGCAGTATTTAGGATCCGGCATGCGATTAGTTATGCCATCCACCACTTTTTTCACGAGCGTGGTTTTTTTTACCTTCATACACCTATTATTACAGCAGCTGATGCAGAAGGCGCAGGAGAATTGTTTCGTGTAACCAGCCTGGATCCTATGCATACAGCTAAAAATCTAGATGGCAACATTGATTTTAAAGAAGATTTTTTTAGCAGAGCTACTAACTTAACCGTTTCTGGACAACTTGCTGCAGAAACAGCTGCTATGGGGCTAGGAGCAGTCTATACTTTTGGCCCTACCTTTAGAGCAGAAAATTCTAATACCACTAGA
This sequence comes from Candidatus Cardinium sp. cBcalN2, assembly GCF_022810445.1. Classification (GTDB taxonomy): domain Bacteria; phylum Bacteroidota; class Bacteroidia; order Cytophagales; family Amoebophilaceae; genus Cardinium. Next base: position 15,161 of record NZ_JAACGD010000044.1, read on the forward strand.
CACTTAGCAGAATTTTGGATGGTTGAACCAGAGGTAGCGTTTAATAATCTGGACGATACGATTGCACTAGCAGAAGCATTGTTAAAATTTTTATTAGCATACCTACTTAAAACATGCCCGGCAGAACTTGAATTTTTAAATCAACGCTTGCTTAGCCATAGAAATAAAGAAGATAAAACTGCCCCCATGCCGCTATTAGAAAGATTAAACTTTGTGTTAGAACAGCCTTTTGCCCGTATTACCTATACAGAAGCAATGGCTATTTTAATCGATTCTGAATCAAACAAGCATGGTAAATTTGCGTATCCTGTTACAGGTTGGGGTATGGATCTACAATCGGAACATGAACGTTACTTGGTAGAGCACCATTTTAAAAAACCGGTAGTAGTAACCGATTATCCAAAAGCTATCAAGGCATTTTACATGCGCCAAAATGATGATGGCAAAACAGTAGCAGCCATGGATTTACTTTTCCCTAGTGTAGGAGAAATTATTGGGGGATCCCAGAGGGAAGAGCGCATAGATTATTTGCAAGCAGCCATGCAGAGTAATGAGATTCAAGACTTGGACTGGTATTTGGATACCAGACGATTCGGCACCATACCCCATAGTGGCTTTGGTTTGGGGCTTGACCGGTTTGTATTGTTTGTAACCGGAATGGAAAACATACGGGATGTAATCCCATTTCCACGTACACCAGGACATGTGCCTTGTTAAGCAGCTTGTTGTGTTTGTTAGGAACAGGTTATTAGCTATATTTTTAATTATTTCTGTTTAGCTGACATCCATAGAGATAGGTTATAACTAAAGGAAAACGTGTCTATTCAGTACTGTGGTAGAAGTGGACTAAAAAACGCTTCCTAGAACCGCCATAGGCTCGAATGCATACGAAAAAAGCGTATCCGTTCACGACTGTGGTTTTTCTTCGATTATATTTAGCAACTCTTTGGTTTGCGTTGACGCAATTAGTATAAAATGAATTTTTGTTGTTACTTTTTTCTTGATAAAAAAGTAACCAAAAAATCAAGCGCTGATGAAAAAAGTGGCTGAAAGCT
>NZ_JAACGD010000045.1 GCF_022810445.1 Candidatus Cardinium sp. cBcalN2
ACTGCGCTGAACGGCTACTACTATAAATGCCTTTAGCATGAAGCGATTGATAATTGGACTATTGGATTGGTTATTTCCACCTTTATGTGCAGGGTGCAGCCAACTTGTACAGGGAGAAACATTCATTTGTACCGTTTGTTTAACTTCGTTTCCAGAAACAGATGCGCATCAATTAGTTGATAATGCTATTACCTACCATTTTGCAGGCAAAGCAACAATAACCTATGGATTCGCGTTATATAGTTTGAGAAAAAAAAGCCATCTTGAGCAAGTGCTTTTCGCAATGAAGTATAAAAATCAACCCCAAACTGGAGAGATGCTAGGGCAACGCTATGGAAATATTTTAAATCAAATATCGATTATCCAAAGAATAGATGCTATTGTAGCTATTCCTTTGCATCCTAAAAGATTTAAAGAACGAGGTTATAATCAAAGTGATTTTTTTGCACAAGGGCTTTCTGCTTCATTAAACATTCCTTTTTATCGAAGCTGTATAGCAAGAATCCGCTATACACCATCGCAAACAACCAAAAACAAAGTAGAGCGGATGACCAATCTTCAAGGTGCCTTTCAAGTAACAGCCCCCCATTTACTAACGGGCAAACACCTTCTGCTAGTAGATGACATTCTGACTACAGGTGCCACATTAAGCGCTTGCACCAATGCACTGTTAGCAGCAGGCGTAGCGAAAGTAAGCGTTGCAACCATAGCTGTAGTAGAAGCCTAAAAGACGAGCCCTTATTTTGGCACTCGCTTATGCTCAAGCAATTTATAAAAGATACAGTATGCGTTCAATAGTGTCAATTTAAGATATATATTTAATTGATTACTAGTCATAATAATATATAAAGCAACCAGAAAAACGCCCCTTGTAAAATAGTTGCGATCAGCAATCACCACTTGCAGCTGATCAGGAAAACAGCTGCCGGGATGGATTGCAGGGCAGCTCCTGTTTTTCCAGCTGTAAGCGGTGATTGCCGCAACTTTTTACCAGTGCTTGATTTTTTGCTTACTTTTTTATCAAGAAAAAAGTAAGTTTAAACAGCCTTATAATGAGTTTCCGATCATCACTATGGCTTATGCT
>NZ_JAACGD010000046.1 GCF_022810445.1 Candidatus Cardinium sp. cBcalN2
TAAAAAGTTGCTGAAAGCACCTCTTAGAGCTAGAAAAACAGAACTTCACCGCTTCGCGGGCTGCAAACAGGCTGTTTTTCTCGTCAGCTGTAAGGGATAATTTCTTATCGCAACTATTTTACAAGGGGCGTTTTTTCTTTTTTTTCGTACCCTGCCACATTGCTGAATAGATGTTTTAGAAGGGATCTTTTTTCTTTTTAGTATCTGTTCACGACTTTGGTAAAAAATGAATTTTTATTGTTACTTTTTTCTTTATAAAAAAGTAACCAAA
>NZ_JAACGD010000047.1 GCF_022810445.1 Candidatus Cardinium sp. cBcalN2
CCTTAAGTTGACGCCATTGACTGAACTAATGCTTGCTCATCTCTTGCTTTTTATTCAGGCGTTATATCTTTGTTGGTAGTTAGATTTTTCTCCAATGCCGATATCTTTTTACAAGTGTCACGATACTCAGCATCAAAACGTTCACTAACCCATCCCATGCTAGCCATTTGAGTAGGTACTACTTGTCTTAGTTGTTCCTGGTATTTAAATAAGTCCCGACAAATCTCAGGGTGCTCTTGCATATAAGCTGCAGCAACTTGTCTCAATCCCTCTGGACTTGTTAGGTGTGCTTGGCTTTCCTTTGGAGTATCCATTCACTACTGTGGCAGCAGTGCACCAAAAAAATGCCCCTTGTAAAATAGTTGCGCTCAGAAAGTGCCTGCTATAACTGAAATAGCAAAACAGTTTCGGGGGAGGCCCGAAGGCCGGATGCTGTTTTTCCAGTTATGACCGGCACTTTACACAACTTTTTACCGAGGAATTGATTTTTTGTATACTTTTTGATGAAGCAAAAAGTGGGATTAAAAAGCTTTTTTACCCATTTCGTGGATAGGTACTTTTTGGAAGATGCACAAAGATGGGATTGGGTAGACACTGAAATTTATAGTATGGACCTATGACAACGAGTTTAATAATCGATTTTAAGAATAAACAGGCTTATCAGTAGAGAATGATTGGGTTATCGTTTAGAAACCACCCCTTGCCATACGCTAGGTGCAGCGATCCAGGCATTAAGTAGACAGGAAGGTGGATTGTAAGTTTGTTAGATAAAATCTTAACTAAAAAATCTAGGAACCGTTATTATTTTCCCTTTTTTCGTTCTAATTTTTGCATCAAAAGATATTTTTCTTTGAGCGTTTTTAGGTCTTTAATGTCTAATTTTGATTTACGATTTATTAATTGATGGTATGCTAACTTAAATATTGCAACATCCTGGTGGTCAGGAAATGACTCTCCAAAAGAACCAATTATACCTAATAGAGCATGAAAATTATGATTATCTAATAATAAAGCTTGTTTATAAAACTCAAGTCCAGATTCGTCATCTCCTGAAGCAAGTCCTGGGTCACAGCATTCAACTAGTTCTCCCATACCTGCATAAGCATTAGCTCTTTCTACAGGACTATTTTCTGAGTTTAGTGCAACCTCTTGGAATACTTGAAAGGCTTCTTTATACTTAAGTTGATCTATAAGATCTTCTGCTAAAGCAAATTGCTCATCTATTTTTTGTGATATATATGTCATAAGTTATTCTACACCAGCATTATTAATAATAAGTTCGCCATCTAAGGTTTTCTTGCCTAGTACCCATATTTTATGCTCACCAACTTGATGTACTAGTTTCATTTTTGTACCTGTTACAACACCTTTATTACGTTTAGTCATTATGGATCTAACCTCTGTCCATTTTCCTTTCGTCAGAGCTTCTTTCACATAAGGATCTATTTCTTTTAGTGTTGGTTTTTTATCACCAAATATTTTATGCCAATTATGATGTTTTTTATTAACAGCAGCTTCTCCGATATTCCATTTAGTGGATTTCCACTCTCCAGAACCTGCAATTTTAAGCGATTTAGAAGGCTGTTGCACCACCGCCCCCTGATTAAATAGATTCTGTCCTTCCGAACAATTCCTCCTTTATAGAATTGATAACCAAATACCTTTTACTCTTCTAAATGTTCTTCATGTATTTCGTACTCCCAGTTATCTATCATTCTGGTTTCCTCATTGAAGTTAATGCCTAGTAGTATAATCGCTTTTTGTCTGAGTAAATAAGGTTTGTAATAACCGTTTGTTTTGATTTGCTCTAAGGCTATCTTTCCGCTGGACTTATACTTGATTTCTATAATATATATGGCTGATTCTAATTCTAAAACAATATCGGATCTGCCTTTACTGGAAGCTGATTCACTATACATCTGCATTTTCCTACCCCCTAGAAATCCCAACCCTTGCAGTAGCATATGTAAATTGCTATGGTATTGCTTTTCCTGTTTCGTGTCGATATAGTAAGGAAGCGTAGCAAAAGCAGTATTAATGCTACCTATAAATGATCTGATTTTTTTATTGGAGAGTGCACTTCTAATGTTATCTCTTTCTTGTATAAAATAATCTTTTACGCTTTTTTCTAAACTGGACTGTATACTCCTCTGAAAGGAGGCTTCTATTTCTTTGTTAGGAAACTTTAAGGTATATAGACCCGTAGATTCATCATAATGATCAATGGTTAGATAGCCTGTTTGAAACATTAGAGATTTTAAACTAATCTCATTTCTACTTTCTGTATACATTAGGTCATCTCTAGTAGCTTCTATTTGAAGGTTATCGATGTTAAGGTCAAATCTATCAGGATCTGACAACATCTGATTAATGAGTATAGTTGGACTACCTGACTCATACCAGTAGTTTTCTAGCTCACCATTCTTTAAAAACTTTAATGTAGACCAAGGATTATATACACTTATACCATTCTTATGGAATCTATATCCATTGTAATGGGTTGCCATGCGTTCCATTACTACTTCTTTGGTTATTTTTTTATAATTACTTTTGCTCCATTCTAAAGCAATATCTTCTAAATAGACTGAAAAAACAGATAATATTTCCTCTTGGGTATAACCAAACATGGCATCAGCATCTTTGGAAATCGTAATATCGTCTAAATGATTAGCCCCTGAAAATATGTCTGATAAACTAAACTTGCTTACACCAGTGATAAAGGTAAATTGAAAATATTTATTGAGAGATTTTAAAGTCATAAAGAAATCTTTCATAACCTTGATATTGACTTTTTCTAGGTCTGAGCCTTTAGTTAGATTAATAATAGGTGCATCGTACTCGTCTATAAGCACTACTGTATTTGGTTCATAACCATTACTAAGTTTTGAAAGTGTTTCCACTAGGTTTTCTAGTCCACCTTGTATATCTGGGATCTGTATAGTTACACCATATGAACAAGCAATTTTATCTAACTTGCTTTTTAAGCTGTTTTCCAAACAGTTCGGATTGTGGTTTATACCTGAAAAATCTAATCTAATCACCGGATATTTATTCCACTGATACCCATTTTCTGGCCTACCTATATGGTAATCTTTAAACACCTTCTGGTCCCCATTGCATATAGTAGACAATGTGTCAATAAAGAGAGACTTCCCAAATCTACGAGGCCTGGCTATGAAGATAGGATTTCTCTTTTCTATTAACTCTTGTGCATATCGTGTTTTATCTACGTAATAACCTGTTTCAATGACTGATTTAATATCTGAGTAGCCAATAGGTAGTGCATTTATCTTACGCATAGATCGTATTTTTTATCTTTTTAAACTTCTTTTTCTTTCCCTTTCGTTGCTTTCATACGCTATCATACTTTTCCAAGCGAGTCAATCTTGCTAAGCTACTATAGTTTGCTTGTCAACTTTGGTTACTGATAGCCATTCATTGACTTTAAGTATAGTAGTTGAGATAAAGTGAGGGACTTGAGACAGTTTATGGAATATTTCCTTTGTCAGATTAAATATCAACTACTACACTAAATCTTTAACAGACGCAGCAATCTGCTTGTTTCCTTCAACTAGAACATAGTTGGCAATATTGATAATCTTAGTTAACCATTCGCTCCTTATGAAATATTGATCTCCAGCAATTTTTTTTACTATGTCTGGCTCCGGTATAGAGCCCTTCTCAGGGTCATGGTTGTCCAAATGTGCCTTAAGGATCTTGTGGATTAAAATAATGGCAGTATTACTAGGAATACCTTTATAAGACCTTGTCAAATCAGAACTAAAGTCTTTCAAAGCATCATAAGCAATCTTTATCCAATTTCCATTTGACAGCGTACTAACCTTTTCGTTACACAATTGTTTCAAGATCAAAGCATTAATTTCTGTTATAACTCCTATAGAAAAGGCTACAATTTCGATAGAAGAACTTTTTTCATCTAAGCGAATCATCTTCTCTATAGCAGCCTTGCTGTACTCAGCACTTTTAATTATTTCTTTAATTATGTCTTTTCTCACACTAGTACCATCTTGAATGGATCTTATAGCAAAGCAGGCATATTGATAAGCGTGTCTACAACTTACAGCAGCTTCTACTACTGGATGATTGCGGTAAGTAGTAATAATATGACGTGGATTAAAACGTGCTACTTGTTGGGTAGACATGCAGATTCTACTGGATTCAAAAAAAGTACTAATAGAATAACTCAGATCAACAGGCCAATCAACTAACGCTGAAACTACTTTATCGACTAGCTCCATTAATCGTGTCATAATATTACTAGCTTGTTCCTGGTCAGGATAGAACTCTTTCAGCAATGCACACGTTACTACAGCTGTGTCGAATAATTTTTTATACTCAGGATATTGCTTGCCCACCCCACCTATGATGGATTTACATCCATTAAATCTATTATCTTGAGCTGCTCTAGTCTCTACGTTCATTGTACCAGCTTGTCGGATGCTACATGAACCAAAGAATCCTATTAAAGCAGTAGATACCCAACAATGAACTTTATGGGTTCCCATATTTTTACTTGTCATGATAATTTATTTTAATATTGTAAAATTACACATATATATTTCAGGCTAAAAACCTAATAAGTACAAACCCTAATAACATAGCTAGAACTTAGCATCTGTACACCCAATCACGTCAACTTAAAAATCATTCAAAAAATATTAATCAGATAGCACATTGCAGGCATAGAAGCATCCCCAATTTTGGGCTAATTTGATAGCTGGAATCACAGCTTAAGTGTAGCTTGATACTAGCAGATTACATTCCTTTAGGTATATTGTATATAGCAAACCATAATCTGTTTTTCTAAAAATTTTTAGTGAACTTTGTCAATAATTTATTTGGATAAATAAACAACTTGTTACAAGATCGGTTCATAGCGTGGATTGTAGAGGTAGGCATGTTAAGGGTAATCACATATGTATCGCCCTGTTTTTCTACTGCATAGCCGTCTTTATTACACCAATCGCTAAATTGTTTAGTATTATTTTCTGAATCCTCTAATAAAGTTTCTAAAATCGGATCTGTAATTTCAAACAATTGTTCTAGTCTATGTTTTACCTTATCATTGAACATCATATGATAAATTTCTCTTTTATCTGAAATACCTATTTCAAGTATACCTTCATACATAAGGCCATCTATCTCAAAAGTTGCAAAGGCTGACTTACCCTTAGAGGTCTTAAAAAAGTAATCTGCATGGTCATCGACAAAAAGTAACAACTCTACACCTTGCAGTTGATGATAGGCCTTTTGGAGCATCATATCTTTTTCTGTAAAATCAGCATATTTTATTTTTTTTCCCATTTTATTGTAGTCAAAATTTTTTATTTGATCGCTTGTTGCCCCAGACCAACGCAACACCCTATGATGGATTGTATAACGACTTTTGTCAAAACGTTCTTGTAACTGCGCTACAGACTGTAAGCGTGTACTGCTTTGCACTGGCTCGTTTGTGTTTTGATACAATGTACAGAAAGATTCGCCGCTATGGCTTACATTATTGGTATCTTCAAGACTTTCTGAATTCTTATTATTTACTTTTCTTTGTTTTTCTTTAAGTCTTCTAGAGTTAAGATGTTTTTTGCCCACCCTCTGACTAGGTTCTGTCTTAAATTTTTGATTGCTTTTTGAAGCAGATTCTATCTCTAATACTAATTCATCAATTGTTTTTGCTGGTGTCTGCTCTGTATTTTTAAAAAGCTGATTAATTTTTTCCTTAGCTTGGTCCTGCGTTTCTGCTTCTTGGAGAATGGTAAGTGCTTCTAAATAAAATAAAGCGGCATGCTGGTTTCCCACCTTTGGGGACAAATCCATTGCTTGTCTATCCAAACCTAGTTCATCAATTTTATCTCTATAAGCATATTGGGCATATGCTAAAGCCAACCCAACCTCTGGGTGTTGCTGACAAGCTAATTTTAGAATCTCATTGCGATTGTTGAATCCAAGTAATAAACTTTCTTTGTGTGCTTGAAATATTCCATGAAATTGATTGCTAGCTTTCCACCCCACCTTCTTAGCAGTCTTCATTAAATGATCCAAATAATTAAGTGTATCCTCAAGGGCTGTATACATAACATCCCCAAACATCTTAGCTTCATTCTTACAACTCATTTGGGCTTTTTGGGCAATTTCTTCTATTCTTATAAAATCTTTTTTTACAAGTTGCTGATTGAGAACAGATTGATCATCTAGATATCTTAAAATTGATCCCATACCAATAAATATGTGACCATTCACCACTATTATATTCTTTAAAATAGCTAGCAATTTATGTTGTTTATCCTTTTCATAATCAGTTATTTTTGAAAAAGGAGTTAGACAACAATCATCCCACTCCTTAGTAAAAAATGGGTCTAGGATCTTAGCTTTATAATTTGTTTCTCCATATCCAATAAATTGTTTTTTAAAAGCTTCTATATATTTTTTTTTATAAGCAGAATCGTTTTCAATAGCAGTAGATCCACCTGGAAAGTTTACAATACGACCAAGCCTTAAGAAGCTCTCTGTATGTTGCAGTGGGATTTTCTCATTATAAGGCTGTACCTGAGCAGCTAGACAAGAGAAAAACAAAATAATCTTTAAATAAAAAAAGAAAGCAAGCATAATGCCTAATTAATTTAAGAAATAGGATAACTTACCTGTATTTTCGAAAAAATGGATTTACAAATATTGAAGTGATAACAATTGTAGAATACACATAAAATATAAAAAATGCAAATAATGGTATGCTTATGGGATCTAGCAAGAGGTCTTTATGAAAAGATTGTGTAACCTGGGATCAGTAAGAATCTAGTTAGAGTTGCAAAAAAATTTACCCGCTGCGCAATTGCAAATGCTCAACTCTAAATTTTGCGAGTTTTTTATACAAAAAATCCAAAAATGGATATGATTCAATCAGTATTTATGATTTATGTGACAAACATGTAAGGACAACTACGCAATGTTAATTGCATAGCAATTCAAAATAAAAAAGGGAACGCTTAAGAAAAAATCAACAAAAAAGCAGTATAATAGGAGCAATTCGCTGCACATAATAAGTGAAGGGTAGGTGTATAAGTAAAAAAATATAAATATAAATACACATGTTACTAATATTTAGGATTAAACTGCATGGCTAAATTATTACAAATATACTTTTGCTTTACTCTTTTAATAGCATCTTACTGCACTAGTAACAAAAAAAAAAAGAATTTGCCCCCTATAACCGATCAAAATAAGCAGAAGCAAAATGAACCTAGTTCTATAACCATTGAATCAACAGGTGCCCATGCAGTAGTCTGTATTGGATCAAACAATACCATCCATATAGGCACCATTGATGAAAAAGATGAAAAAGTGCAAGCCAAGATAGAGATCAATCCTTTGAACAATACTAATCTGAATAATAAAAGCAGAACTACAAATAGTAATAATAAAACTACCATAATCCCTCTAGAAGAGCCTATAAAAATCACATCAACCAATCCTGACGGCACAGTAGTGATTGGACTAAATAATACCATCTATAGACATACTCAAAAACAGCAGCAACCAACACTTAACAACGCTAACAGCGACAACAGTAACGAAAGCAACAACAACAACAGTAGCGACGTTAACAACGGTAACACCAACGATATTAACAGCAACAACAGCAACGAAAACGAAAACGAAAACGAAAACGAAAACAACAACAGCAACGAAAACGAAAACGAAAACAACAACAGCAACAACAGCAACGAAAACGAAAACAGCAA
>NZ_JAACGD010000048.1 GCF_022810445.1 Candidatus Cardinium sp. cBcalN2
CATAGTGGTGAACGGAAACGAAATTTGCCTTGGTTAAGGAGCAAGCTGATGCCTGCATAGTAATATAGTAAAATACTATAATTACTGCTATAGTTTAACATGATTTTATTGACCTTGAATAGCTAACTATTAGCTATAGTACCCTTAGGCACAATTAACGATATACTACTATGTATTAGATTGATATTTAGCTAATTTTAGATAAATAGTTAGGCTATATATTATTTAATATTTTGCATGCTTGTGGAATAAGCTTAGCAGATTGTTGTAGGATAGCACTCGCCAAAATCGCGCCAAGGTAAGCGTGGTACATCAAACCACGTGATCCTAATCCTGTAAAACACCAAGTTTTGTTATCTAACTGATCAATAATTGGGTAAGAAATCCCTAAGGAACGATAGACTCTAATACCAGACTTGTAGCCTAGCACTCGAATATCCCTTTTATACCAAGGGCTTACCTGAGATCGAATCAATCTTGCAGCTTCATCTAGTGTAATATTGGTTAAGTCTTCTCTTGAGGTTGCACCCATATAGCATATGTTTGCTTGATCTGTTAAACTTAGGTAACCATTACCAATAAGGCCGTAGGTAAGACTATTTTCACAGATCAATATTTCTCCTTTTTTTAGTATTAAATTTAATCTAGGATATAATTTAGCCATACTAGCACCACAAGCTAGAATTACTTTGTCAAAGTACGAACTATCATTTAACGTAAAAGGTTGCAATACTAATTTAGCGCCATAATGGGCACATAAATGCCAAATTCCTTTTAGATAAATATCTGTATAAACACTTAATCCACCTGGAATAAATAGAGCTGGTCTGTACACCCCAGTCTGATTGTAAGTGTGTTGCAAGCCCCATAAGGACACATGATGTTGTGTTTGGACTATACTAGCAAAAGTTTCCTGATCTTTTGGGTTTATAGCAAAACGAACTATACCACTCGGTTTATAGGTTGGTTTTCCTATGGCCTGTGCTGCTTTATCCAATAATTGTATAGTTGCAGCTATACCTGGTTGGGCATTCCAGTTAAGCCGTACAGGTGAACCTGTATATGGATGCAATAAGCCTGCAGAGGCGCCTGAGGCGCCTGATCCTATGCCTTGTTTTTCAAATAATTGTACTTTTACCTTATGGTTTCTAGTTAAAAGATGATAACAAGTAGCAAGACCTGCAAGCCCTCCTCCTACAATGGCTATACGCATACCTAATAATTATTATATGTAGACTATCAGAAAGATTATCATTAAGCTATTCGCTCAATAGAATTGATTATTTACTTATGGTAATAAACGGTTCTGTCGTGCCTATAATTTTTTGTATAGAGATTCGCTTTACCTAAAAAGGATATTATTCAGTTTTATCTAGTTCTTACCCAAGAGTTTTTCTACAAAATTGTGGAAAAAATTTTTTGTTATTGTATATTTTCATCTAATTAAAAAATACGATTATGCAATCGAAAAAGAAAGCTCCGATGAATCCAAAAGTTCAAGCGGTCATAGATTTTTTGTTAAAAGGTGGAGCAGATTTATCCACTACTTTTGCCCAAGATGGGCTATTAAAAGTTGTAACGAAAAATATAGTAGAATGGGTGCTGGCATCTGAGATGGAAAATCATTTAGGCTATAGTAAACATAACAGAAATGAGTCTGATAATTAAAGCAATAGCAACTATCTATAACAACGACTTCAAGCTGATTATCCCATCCAAGTGCACATTACCAGCGGAAGTAGTGTTTCGCAGAAATTCTATTTTTACTCTATTAAACCCAAGATCATGTTACCATTCAACGACTATCCTTTTATATACTTTGTAGGTATTGGTGGCATAGGCATGAGTGCCTTAGCACGCTTATTGGCTAAGCAGGGATGCCAAGTTTTTGGATACGATCAGTGCGCATCTGCTGTAGTATCAGCACTCAGAAGGGAGGGCATTTTAATAGATTGTGATGATGATCCTACTGCTATCCCTGAAGTGATTGCTAACCATCCTGACCAAACCTTAGTGGTTTATACACCAGCTATCCCCACTCATAGTGCTATTTTAAACTATTTTAAAGCAGCGGGTTATAAGATTCAATCACGTGCAGAAATATTAGGGCTTATTTCCAAGCAATTTAGGACAATAGCTGTAGCAGGTACACATGGCAAAACAACTACTTCAGCTATGATCGCTCATATACTTTACCAGAGTAATCAACCAATGGTAGCCTTTGTGGGAGGTATCATGGATCGATATCATAGCAACTTGCTGTATAATTGTTCATTAGACCAAGTAGAACTAATGGTAGCAGAAGCCGATGAATTCAATAGATCTTTTTTACATCTTAAACCTACCTTTAGCATTATTACTGCTGCAGATGCAGACCATCCAGAGACCTATAGCACACCTGCCCTTATGCAGGCTAGTTTTATTGAATTTATTCAACAAAATCAGAAAAATTTACTTATACAGCATAGTGCTGCCCATCAGTTAGAGGTTGGTAAACATTATACGCAACCTTTTCGAACTTATGGATTAGACCAAGGAGATATTACAGCGGCTCGTGTAGCTATTGGACTCCATAAAAGTACTTTCGATTATCTAGGATCTGGTATAACGATTACTAATGTGGTTTTACCTATGGCTGGCTTGCATAACATTGAAAATGCATTAGCAGCTATTACGATCTCTTTGGAACTGGGTATACCCGCAATCCAAGTGCGTAAGGCTATGGCTACTTTTCCTGGTATAAAAAGGCGTTTTTGTTTAGTTGCCCAACACAAGAACTACCTATTAATAGATGATTATGCCCATCATCCTGTGGAAATTAGCGCTTTACTTACTTCCGTTAAAAAGCTCTATCCCAGCAGTGTGCTAACGGCTATTTTTCAACCTCATCTTTTTTCACGTACTCAGGCGTTTTATAAAAATTTTGCTGCTAGCTTAAGTCTAGTAGATCAAGTTTTTATATTACCGATCTATCCAGCCAGAGAGGTACCTATTCCAGGCGTTACCGCAGAACTTATTTTTAATGCACTAACCTGTAAACAAAAAGCCTTGGTCACCATGGATGGCTTGCTGACCAACCTAACTGCTTCTTGTTCTATGATTAGAGAACATCAAGTGATTGTTACGATCGGGGCGGGAGATATAGGGGAGATGGTTTCAGCTATAGCTGAAACCATGGCAGCAATTTTTGGGGATAGTGGTTAGATGACATTGGTAAAAAAGTTTTTTTATCCCTCTATATTTTACAGTATCTGTTCACGCAATGGCGTCAACTTAAGAGCTGTATTTAATTGATTTACAGCTATAATAACATGTTTTTTAGTTGCGTTTTTTGGTTATCATTTTATGATTATTTAGCTAAAAACTTTCAAGTATGCTTGGACAGAATCTGTATAAGAACTAAACTTAAAACCTGACCCATAAAATTGGATAGCTGTGATAAAGCAGCCAAAAAAACGCGATTTTTATTTTAAATAACTTTCTTAATCAGTTTATTCCTTAAGTTGACGCCATTGTCTGTTCACGACATTGGTAAAAAATGAATTTTTATTGTTACTTTTTTCTTGATAAAAAAGTAACCAAAAAATCAAGCCCTCAGTAAAAAGTTGCAGCAATCACCTGTTAGAGCTGTAAAAACAGAACTCACCCGCTGCGCGGGTTCAAACAAGCTGTTTTTCTAATCAGCTTTAATAGGTGATTGCCC
>NZ_JAACGD010000049.1 GCF_022810445.1 Candidatus Cardinium sp. cBcalN2
AATACAGCTCTTAAGTTGACGCCATTGTCCGTTCACGACTGTGGTTTTTATTCGATTATATTTAGCAACTCTTTGGTTTGCGTTCACGAAATTAGTAGAAAATGAATTTTTGTTGTTACTTTTTTCTTGATAAAAAAGTAACCAAAAAATCAAGCGCTGATGAAAAAAGTGGCTGAAAGCTTCGTTTACAGCTGGAAAAACAGGAGCCTACCTGCAATCCATCCCGGCAACTGTTTTTCTTTTCATCTGTAAAC
>NZ_JAACGD010000005.1 GCF_022810445.1 Candidatus Cardinium sp. cBcalN2
GAAATAGAAAAACAGTTGACAGGAAGGCTGGAGCGTGGATTCTGTTTTTCCAGCTGTTTTGCTTACTTTTTTATCAAGAAAAAAGTAAGTTAAAAACATCTTATTTGCCACTGACTTGAATAGATAGAAAAAATTGATAGTGTTACCGTAGCACTCAAGAGCTAATAATCAGCAAGCTTATACTTCCAATGTGCTGCTCTACCATACTCTGCTATATAATCCATGCGCTCTGTACGTATTTGTACCTCTAACCGCCCATATTTGTAGGTTTCAAAGGTAAGATGAAGTGATTCATAGCTACTATCCCTTGGTGTACTGATCCAGTCTCTCATAATATGACAGACTGGTTTATAAAGATTACTAATAATACTAAGTATTCTCCAACAAGCTACTTTCTCTTCTTGTATGCTTTTATCATCCATATTGGTTAGAATAATTCTGATAGCAGCCAGGTCATGTATTTGATCGAAATCAATTTGCAATTTTTGAATTTTATGCCAAATAGAATAAACAGATTTGATCCGTTTTTTTAACATAAATTCAATACCACGTGCTTGAATAGCGGCTTGAACTTCCTCAGCAATAAGATTCAACTTTTGCTGCCTTTTTATTTTAGTCATGCCAAGTTTGGCAGTAATAGCATAGTAACTCAGTGTATCTGTGTGTTTTAACCAAAAATCTGCTAACTTGGTTTGGATATCGTATAATCGCATTCTATGTGAAAGTGGAATATAGAAATACTTTAGCTCAAGTAGTAGCTGGGGGCTAGAGTGGATTAATTCTGATTCTAGATTTTCTAAATCTACACCGCTACAATGTACACGAATCATGTCACAAATTTGCAGCAAAATGGCTATAATATGATTAGCATTTATATCAGGATAAATGGGATAGGTCCGAATGGTATCATTACGCAATCTATAGCTTTTTAATGCTTGGAGCTCTTTAAGTATAGAGGCTGTTTTTGAGCCAAAATTGGTTTCAATAGTTGTTTCTTCAACCAACTCTGCTAAGAAAGCTGGTGTTAAAAGTGCAGCTATAGCTGCAGAAAGGCCCAAAGACATCTCCGTAGCAGCGACCATGGCTACCTGTAAGGATTCTTTTGCAGAACGTTTGAGTGGTTTATGAAGTTGTTTTTCAAAGCTTTCTGCCCATTTATATGCCTCTTGAATAATTAAATAAGCTTTTTTTCTATCATTTGCATGCTGGCTTACTGATCTTGCAAGCTGATGCAAGTTCCAAGTATTTACGTCGGGAACTTCATGTCTTTTTATCATGGTATAAAGTCAAAAATTGTATATTATTCAGGCTGCATAAGCTTATACATAGGGCTTTATTTTTTACTAATTCGGTTTGCGCTAAATCTATAAAATAATCTTGCTAAGTGCAATAATTTAAGACCCAAAATAACAACTTAATTAAAAAATTACCAAAGTTAATGTATTAGTTCTATTCATGATTGGCAATTAGTAGATAATAGAATTAATATGAAAAAAATGACAAAATTGCAAAATAAAAATATTTTTTTGGCATACAGATTTCGAATGGTTAACTCAAATGTCTTTATAAATAGGTCATAGGCATGGTAGCTAAAATGTGTCTTATATGCGTGGATGGATGCGCTATAATTTTGGATTTTTCAATTGAAATAGTTAGATTATTGAAAGTAATTTTCTAAAAAACATCATATAATTTTTTAAAAAACATCCATGTACCATAAAATTAAAATAATACCCATCAAGGATCTTAGCCTAGTATTTCTACTTTATATAGGATTAGTTATTTCTGGTTGCACCAGTAGGTTAAGGTTGAATGCTGTTAAGCATGATTATCAATATTATCGCGATGCAAAGAGTAGAGACTTTATATGTTCAAGAGATTATAAAGATGCTGATATGTTGGTTGATGCGTTTGATGAACTAATCCGTTCTTCAAACGGAGTCCAAATCGATGAAAATACCTATAAGGAGTTTATAGAATTAGCAAAGTCAAATTTAAAGCTGAAATATGGTAAAGTATGTTTTCAGCAGAAACAAATCTATCGTTCTATATTGTCATGTGCAATTCAGACTAGTTGTGCAGAAGTGGTCGAATGTTTATTAGATAATGAATTTTCTATATCTTTTTTTGGGCCTCTACCACACGACAAGCAATCATATCAGGATACCATTTTCGTCCCTAGTAAGTTCTACCTAGAGATATCAGAAAAAGACTCTCGCAATGAATTGCACAACACTTACTTCCTGCATGAATCAATTTCTGTAATCAAACAATTGATGCACCAGGGTGCTGATGTTTCTTCTGCATTCAAGGTTTTTTCCTTGCTAATAGCATGTTATCCTGAATTTGAATTTGAATCTGAACGTGAATATAAACCTAAACTTAGGTATAGGTTTAAACTAGGTCAGCAGGTCAGGTTAGGCAAACAAAATATCTTACACATGTTTCTTGATGGTGGTTCTAATCATCCTACGTATGAGGATAGACT
>NZ_JAACGD010000050.1 GCF_022810445.1 Candidatus Cardinium sp. cBcalN2
AAAAAAGTAAGATAAAAAAAACTTATAATCAAATAAAAATAATTAAAAATTCCTTAAGTTGACGCCATTGCATGAACAGATACAAATATTATCTATGATTGTTTAACAAATAGGGTCAACCTTATATGTAGCTGTTGACGATATGAGTAAAAACTGTTTTTCTATTTCAGTTATAACGGTTACTTGCTGAGCGGCACTATTTTACAACCGGCATTTTTTAGTCTAATGCTGCCACAGTAGTGAATGGATACTAATAACAAGTGCAAGTCAAATGCCTAGTGATAGGTGTTGTTACTTTTATATTAATCAAGCAATAATGTACAGGTAAAATAGCAGCAATTTTTGAAGGCCATTCTATAAAACAATAAGCGCCAGAGGTAAAATACCTTTCAAAATCTAACGCAATTGCATCATCGATATGATTGATTCGATAACAATCAAAATGGTAAATAGAGGCATGATCTATGGTTTCATATTCATTAATAATTGAAAAAGTTGGACTGTTAACTACACCAACTGTTTGCAACACCCCACAGAGTTCTTTAATTAAAGTAGTTTTTCCAGCCCCCATATCACCTTCTAGTAGCCATATTCTATGATCAGCAGCATAACTCAACAATTGACAAGCAGTATCCCTGAGCCTACCCCAAGAACTTTTTAGGATCATTTTTTTGGCTCCATTTAAGGTTTATTTTTATTTTTATTTTTATTTTTATTTTTATTTTTATTTTTATTTTTCTGTTCAAAAAATTTCAATAAGGGAAATTTTTCAGGATGTTGAACAATTTCTTGGGCCTGTTTGAGTAATTCGGGGTCATATCCTTCTTCTTCCAGTATTCTTAAAGCAACAGTTTGGTCTGCTTCACCTGGTACAATTTTATAGGTATAGTGGAGTTTCCGATCCGGTTTTTCATCTATAAAAACCTTAAAGTTTCTAATCCCCCTTTCTTTGAAATTACTGCTTAAAGTCATTAAAATAGGATAATGGGTCGAGACAATATGCAGCGCATTGGTGTATTGCGCCATAGAAGCCAAGATACCATAAGCAGCAGCACTAGCTTGCAGCGGATTAGTACGGGCCAAAGGTTCATCAGAAATAGTAAAAATAAATTCATCTGGCTTAGCGTTTTCAAGCATATGCATGTACCGTTGCATACGCTCTACTTCTACCATAAAGAGTGATGCGCCACATGCAATGTCATCTTTGAGCTCAATATAAGTATTGATTTTATTAAAAGGGGTAATAACCGCACCTTTAGCAGCCGCAATCCCAAAGGTTTGACTGAGCAGCAAATTAGTGGCTACACCAGAAATAAAAGAAGATTTTCCACCTGCATTTGGTCCAGAAAGGATCATATTACGAGTCTTATCTGCATCGAGTTCTAGGTTGTTATCTACAACTGTTGCAGGATTTAACATTGGATTCCACATAGCATTCAAATGCACGCATGGTGTTTTTTGTTGAGAACGATCTAAAAATTTAGTGAAAGTATAACAGTGCTCCGGAAAAGTTTCTTTTGCCTCTTTTATCAGTGTAGCTATACCAACAAAGCTATCTAGTTGACCTAATTCATACATAGCCGGCTTCAAGTAATCTTTATATTCTGTAAATAAACTATAGGTAGCCAATAACTTACCATTATTTCCACGAATATAGGACCAATTATCAAGCTTCATCTCTAAAAGATTTTTTATCATTATCCCTATATCTGTGGATTCCTTGCTTTTTGCCAATAGCCCTCTAATCGCAGTTAAGGAAGAAGCATAATTTACTTCTAAGGCATGATGGTCTGCTATAATAGCACTTAATTTTTCAATAGTTTTGATAAACACTTGCACATGCCGCATACGAGCTGCTAAGTTTCGAAAAACAGCACTATATTCTTGGTAACTTTTGACGCCGCAATACCCTCGCCATATAGCTAATGCATGTGTAGCCGCTACGCCAAAGAAAGGTAACACTAATGGCTGACCATCTGTGTTGTAATAATTATTAACAACATGTCCGATGGACATAAAAGGAACAAATAAGGGGAAGGGAGCATAGCTAGTGCTTCTACTTCCTTGAACCATACCTCCTTTTGAGATAGAAGTTAGCAGGTAGTGCGCTTCACACCCAAACAGACCAATTGCTGGCAGCATAACAAACTCACCATATATATCTAAAAAGTTTCTAAAAAAAATCCGAAGATTAAGCTTGCTCGTTTTTTTATTGATAGCAGGATTAGCTGAGAGAAACCGTTTATTCATATAAGTTTTATAGGCATGGCTATAAAGGGGATCTGTGTGTGTCCATAAAGAAAATAAACATTGTTCTACTTTACGGTAATCTGCTAAACACGCTTTTAAAACTGGTAAACAAGCTGATTTTTCCAATAATAACTGCAAAGTTTTCTGACGATTGGAGAGTGTTGCTACATCACTAGTTGGTGTGATTAAAAGTGTAGCCAACGCACACTCACCTAGTACAGTATTGGTCCTGTTAATCCGTGATAATAAGTGATAAGCCGGATTACTAGACCCACCACAAAAGAGTATTAAATCAGTCCATGCATTATCGTTCAATATAGCACTATCTGGTGAGGAACTATTCGCAGCAATCTCAGAAAATATTGTACGTAAAACGATTTTACGTTGGGTAGTTTCAGCTAATTTTATATTATGCGTTTGGCGCATAGTTTCTTTCATGGTCTTTGACACTAACACGCTAGCATCAGCAAGTAATATCGGAAAAGATCTTAAATAATTACGTGAAATTTTTTCTGTAACTAATTCATTATTCCATTCCGGCTGGGCAAAGACCCAATCACTACTAATAAAATTGAACCATAAGGTCAAACAAAATAATTGAATGATGGTACGATGGCTACTAAATCTCATAATAAAAAATAATATTTGTTTTGGAATACTTTGGATAAAAAAGTTTAAGAAATTGTTACAGCAGCTAATATAAGGTTTTATCTACTAAATAAACTACGATGGCTAGGCTGATGCGTCACCTAATAGCTGAGCTAGCCAACTTTTATGATCTCTTTTTTGCCTTTAGATTGTTTTCTAAAAGATTTAGACATTCTTCGAAAGTGAGTAGTTTAGGATCTGTAATATCTTTAGGAACACGAGTATGTTGTTTACCATTTTTAATATATGGGCCCCATCTTCCATTTAAGATTTGTATAGCTGGGTCTTGAGGAAAAGTTTTGATCAGCTTTTCGACATCTGCTTTTCGTTTGGCTTCAATAATGGCTATGGCACCTTCTTGATTAATGGTAAATGGGTCATCTGTCTTGGGTATGGAATAAAAAAGAGGGCCATGTTTAATATAGGGGCCAAACCTGCCTATGTTGACCATTAGGGGCAGCGTTTCAAATGTGCCGACTACACGGGGTAACTTAAAAAGCTCTAAGGCCTCTTCTAAGGTAATGGTTTCCATACGCTGATTAGCCCTTAGCCCTGCAAAGCGAGGGGGAACCTCAAGACCATCCGCTTCAATACCTAACTGAACCAATGGACCATATTTTCCCAACCGAACTATTAACGAAGCATTGGTTATGGGATCTTTTCCTAAAAGCCTAGTATAGTTTACTATCGATCGGTCTATGCCAGCAGTAGCTTGCACTTTAGTGTAAAAGCTACTATAGAATTCACGTAACATTTGATTCCAAATCTTAGCCCCTTGTGCAATCTTATCTAACTCTTTCTCAACATGTGCTGTAAAGTTATAGTCGGTTACATCAGAAAAATGTTTGACCAAAAAGTCATTGACCACTGCGGCCATATCGGTTGGGAAAAGCTTTTGTTTCTCTGCACGAACAATTTCAGTTAGCTTTTCTTGATTAATCAGATTATTTTGTAGTGTTAATAAGGTATAAGTGCGCGAAAAACCTTCACGAGACTCCAATTTGATGTATCCTCTTTTCTGAATAGTAGCAATAATAGGTGCATAGGTAGAGGGGCGCCCGATCTCTTTTTCTTCTAAATCTCTAACCAAAGTAGCTTCAGTATACCGAGCCGGCGGATTACTAAAACGTTCCCTGGCCAACATTTTTTCTAATGATAGTTCCTGGCCTATATGGAGAGGTGGTAACATCGTTTTATGCTCATCTGAGCCTTCTTCATCCACTTGATCACGTAGATAGACCTTGAGAAAACCTTCAAATTTTAATACTTCACCTGTTGCGATCAATGGCTGATCGGTTGTAGAGATTTGAATAGTGGCTATGGTCTTTTCTATTTGCGCATCAGCCATCTGAGAGGCCATAGCTCGGCGCCAAATAAGTTCATAAAGCCGCTGTTCATCCTTTTGGCTACTGGCTATTTTCAATGAAAAATCAGTAGGACGTATCGCTTCATGAGCCTCTTGTGCAGTGGATGATTTCGTTGTATAACTTCTAGCCTGGAAATAATCCGCCCCATAAGTTGTGGTCACCATTTCTGCAATATGCTCTATCGCCTCTTTAGAAAGCGTTACAGAGTCTGTTCGCATATAAGATATTTTACCCGTTTCATAGAGCTGCTGGGCCAGTACCATAGTACGGTTTACAGAATAGCCAAGTTTTCTACTAGCCTCTTGCTGTAACGTAGAAGTAATAAAGGGCGGGGAAGGTGATCGTTTTAATGCCTTCGTATCCAATTTTTTAATCGAAAAAGACGCCCCTTTGCATTTTTCTAAAAAGGCAAAAGCTTCTTCTTCTGTTTTAAACTTTTCTGGACCATCCGCTTTGAGTAGCTGTCCTGTTGGTAAAACAAAAAAAGCAGAGACCACAAAGTAAGCAGTCGAGACAAAACGATCAATGGCCCTTTCTCGCTCTACTACCATCCTTACTGCAACAGATTGTACACGGCCTGCAGAGAGGCCTGGTTTAATCTTTTTCCATAATAAAGGCGATAGATCATAACCTACTAACCTATCTAAAACACGTCTGGCTTGTTGTGAGTTTACCAACGCTAAATCAATGGTACGTGGTTGTTTTAATGCGTTTAAAACAGCCATTTTGGTAATTTCCCTGAAGACAATCCGCTGCACTTTTTCATCTTTTAATTCAAGTGCTTCTTTTAAGTGCCATGATATAGATTCCCCTTCTCGATCATCGTCACTAGCTAAATAAACGCAATCAGAGCTATGGGCCAACTTTTTAAGTTGTTGTACCACCCGTTCTTTTCCAGGACTGATTTCATAACTAGGCAAAAAACCTTGCTCAATATTAATAGCATTATTGCCCCTAATAAGGTCTCTAATATGACCATTAGAAGAAGCTACTTGATAGTTACTGCCTAGATAACGTTCAATCGTTTTGGCTTTTGCAGGGGACTCAACAATAATTAAATTTTTTGCCATAGAAAAATATATAAACCCTGATTATAATAAATTCATATTATTTAAACAAATACAATGATCTGTATTCATTCAGTAATGTGGTAAGGCTACTTAACAACGTACCCCCTTGCATTCATTTGGTTCCCGGGCCATAAATTTACAAATGGTTGTTTGATTATAGCATATCATCGCCTCTCAATAATTTGAAATATTCTGCATAATCAGCTTTTAAAGCTGAAAAATAATTTTCGTAGATCTACCAATACAATTTACATTATAGCAGTAAACTATAGCCTATAACGTTTAGTTTAATCCTAAAAAGTAGCCTATCAGGCATCATACTGGCTTGACGCTCAACTATACTACACCTAAAGTAACTGTATATGACAACTATAGATCTGGTTTATAAAGTATTAGTTTAGAATATAAACATCTGATTATCAGTTATTTTATAGAATACCCAAATTTTTTATCCTTTATTTTTGAAAACTCTATTGCAATTTAGAAAAAAGTCCGTACCTTTGTTTCAGAGTTAATCAGAATAACATAAGCCGTCAGCAAAAAGACAGCCAATTGTTTCTAGTTTATCTTTGAAGTTCTTTGAAATAAATGTAGGTAAGAAACTCATTTATGAGTGAGAGGAAAATGTGTGACTCAAAAAATCATTCCTGGTATAATTATTAGGGATAAAGTTAATAAATAATAGAAAGAAGAGTTTGATCCTGGCTCAGGATGAACGCTAGCGGCAGGCCTCATACATGCAAGTCGAGGGGCAGCGGGACACTTCGGTGTTGCCGGCGACCGGCGGACGGGTGCGTAATGCGCATGCAATCTACTTTACACTGGGGAATAGCCTCCGGAAACGGGAATTAATACCCCATATAATCTTGCTAGCGCATGCTAAAAAGATAAAAGCTCCGGCGGTGTAAAATGAGCGTGCGTCCTATTAGCTAGTTGGAGAGGTAATGGCTCACCAAGGCTACGATGGGTAGGGGTTCTTAGTGGAAGGTCCCCCACACTGGCACTGAGATACGGGCCAGACTCCTACGGGAGGCAGCAGTAGGGAATATTGGTCAATGGGCGCAAGCCTGAACCAGCCATGCCGCGTGCAGGATGAAGGCTCTCTGAGTTGTAAACTGCTTTTGTACAGGAGCAAAAAAGCCCCTGCGGGGACTCTTGAGAGTACTGTAAGAATAAGCACCGGCTAATTCCGTGCCAGCAGCCGCGGTAATACGGAAGGTGCAAGCGTTATCCGGTTTTATTGGGTTTAAAGGGTGCGTAGGCGGCTTATTAAGTCAGTTGTGAAATCCTAGTGCTTAACGCTAGAACTGCGATTGATACTATTAGGCTTGAGTTAAGAAGAGGTAGGCAGAATTTATGGTGTAGTAGTGAAATGCTTAGATATCATAAGGAATACCAATAGCGTAGGCAGCTTACTGGTCTTTAACTGACGCTGAGGCACGAAAGCGTGGGGAGCAAACAGGATTAGATACCCTGGTAGTCCACGCCGTAAACGATGATCACTCGATATACATGAAACCTCGTGTGTGTCTAAGCGAAAGCGTTAAGTGATCCACCTGGGGAGTATACTCGCAAGGGTGAAACTCAAAGGAATTGACGGGGGTCCGCACAAGCGGTGGAGTATGTGGTTTAATTCGATAATACGCGAGGAACCTTACCTGGGCTAGAATGTATTTTGACACCTTGAGAAATTAAGGGTTCCTTCGGGACAAAATACAAGGTGCTGCATGGCTGTCGTCAGCTCGTGCCGTGAGGTGTTGGGTTAAGTCCTATAACGAGCGAAACCCTTTTACTTAATTGCCAGCACGTAATGGTGGGGACTTTAAGTAGACTGCCCGTGTAAGCGGGAGGAAGGAGAGGACGAGGTCAAGTCATCATGGCCTTTATGCCCAGGGCTACACACGTACTACAATGGCATGTACAAAGGGAAGCTACTTGGTAACAAGATGCAAATCTCAAAAGCATGTCTCAGTTCGGATTGAGGTCTGCAATTCGACCTCATGAAGTTGGAATCGCTAGTAATCGCGTATCAGCAATGACGCGGTGAATACGTTCTCGGACCTTGTACACACCGCCCATCAAGCCATGGGAGTTGGTAGAGCTTGAAGACAGTGGCCGTAAAAGGAGCTGTTTAGTGTTAGACCAGCGACTGGGGCTAAGTTGTAACAAGGTAGCCGTACCGGAAGGTGTGGCTGGAACATCTCTTTTATAGAGTAAGTACCATTCCTCTCTTCTTACCACATTTATTTTAAATAACATTTTAAATAACATTTTTCCTCCTCTTCAAATTTCTCTTCTAAATTATTTCTATAGTTATTTACTGTTAACAATAAAGGTTAGAGCAATGTATACTAGGTCGCCTTTTTATAGAAGAAGATTATCTATGAAGATGTTTGGTTTTTTATGCCAAATTCCTTGCAATACAATTATCAACTGGCTACTATTATCTTTGTCCACATTGACTGCATGTGGTCAATATCCTAAGCAAAATAGATGCTGCTTCCTATATCAACTTACACCTACTTCTCTTTACTTTGCTCCTCCTGTTCCTCCTGCCCCTCCTACTTCTCCTGCTTCTCCTGCTTCTCATTTTGATTTCTCTGCTCCTCCTTCGCCTCTTGCTCCCGATCCCGATTCTGATTCTTCTCTGGGTCCTTTGGTTGCGCCCATTATTGGCGGTATTTCTGGTGGTCTTGTTGGCTTTTGTGTTGGTATTGCTGCTGGGATTGTTCCTGGTATTGCTGTTGCTGGTGATGTTGGTGGCATGGTGAGTGGGACACTTGGTGGTATGGTTGGTGGCAGTCTTGGTGTTATCGCTGGTATCTATGCTTTTGCGGAGTACCGTGTTGCTAGTATACCTTCCCCTATTCCTCGGCAAGGGTATATTTAACTAACTTTTAGCATAATCTGCTTATTGGTGAGCACTATATAGGCAACATGGCTTATAGCAGACTGAATCTATTCAGAGATCAACTGTTTTTTACGTTTTTCCATTAGCTAGCTTACATTTTGTAAATAATTAAGATGGACTTTCATGGGTTTTTGATTATTAATGAAAGCTTTTTTATAGTATCTGTTCCTGAAAATGTTAAAAAATGAATTGTTTAAAGCCACTTTTTGCTTGATCAAAAAGTGGATAAAAAATCAAGCCCTCTGTAAAAAGTTGCGTAAATCACCTAGAGCTGATTAGAAAAACAGAACTCACCGGCTGTGCGGGTTCAAACAAGCTGTTTTTCTAATCAGCTCTAATAGGTGATTGCTCATCGCAACTATTTTACAAGAAGCGGTTTTTTTCAATATGGCCATAGCGCTGAATAAATATATAGCAACTTTATATTCACTATATTTGATATATCATAAGTATGATGGCAGCCGATAAGAAATTGGGCACTTTCAGTAACAGGTTCGCATAATGCATTAGGAAAGACCGAGAATACTCCGACAAATTGGGCATTTTGCTTCCATCCAATCCTCTCCTTCCGACATGACAGAATTTACCATGCAAGATAGGTGTATATACTTGGGGCTTGTTGGCTTGCTACAACAGCGCAAGATACGCCACTCATCACCTGTTTCATCGAGGCATATTAAACACCTGTTGTCTGGATTTATTTGTAGTAGTTGAT
>NZ_JAACGD010000051.1 GCF_022810445.1 Candidatus Cardinium sp. cBcalN2
AGGGTTAAGCTAAGTCAACGTATCTGTTCATGACACTGGTAAAAAATGAATTTTTGAAAGCTACTTTTTTATCAAGAAAAAAGTAACAATAAAAATTTATTTTTTACCAATGTCATGAACAGATACAATTAGTATCTGCTCACGCAATGACCTGAACGTAAGGCTAATATTTTATTGATTTCCAATCCGAAACAATTTTTATACCATTGTTGACTTGATCAAAAAGTGGACCCAAAAAGCCCTCAGCAGTTATTTTATAAGGGGTGTTTTTTGCGTACGTTGCCAGACTGCTCTGGCAAATAGTTCATATTTATTTGCAATTCTATTTATTTTTTCTTAATAATTCATTACAGGTTAATTTCAAGTGGTCAAAAAAATTTCTTTTTTCTATTACGCCCCTACTTCAAACTTTTTGACCCTTATTACAGTGAAGCAGATAAAAGAATATGAATAGCCTATGGCCTGCTTATCTAAGCTATGCTACTGGGTGACCACTACATATAATTTATTAAATATCAATAGCATGAACACATATAGACGCTACAGAGCAAGCCTACTGGCTGGACTATTAATTTTAAATACCCTATCTGCTTGTATCCATACAAGGAAAGAACTGGGTATAGGTGGCCTATCTATATTAGAGAATAGGAGGTATGATAGTAGGTACTGTTCAGGTTTGATAAGAATCTGGAATAGAATGAACCTACCCGGTAAAAGTTTAATGCTGATCTCCTTTGGATCGGGTGCTGTTTTCGTAACGTATTGGCTTAGCTTCCTTATTCCAGATCAGTCAAATGCAATGGGTCCTCATAATGGAAGTCTAATTACCCCCCTACCACCCATCTCAACTGGTAAGACACCTCACAAGCCAGTAAGCAACGTGCCTTCTGACCATTTAGATACAGATACGATCGAGGATATGCTAACAGCAGGTAAAGAAAAATATGGTAATGAGCCATCCACGGATCCAAGTACGACTACCACAAGTACCACCACTGCTACAGCCCCCTTTTACAATCCCGTAACAGTAACAGTACCAGTATCAGATCTTAATCCTACATCGACCGATCCGAGCACGAGTACTATGGCTACTACAACTACTACGACCACTACAGATGCACCTGATAATAAGGTAGCAGATCCTATGGTCTTAAGTGAAAAAATACTGGCAGACATTGGGTCGAATCATTGGTCACTAGACAGGGTAAAGTATTAGGTTGGTAAAGGCGGCCTAAATGCAAAAGATAAAGACGGTCAAACGCTATTGATGCATGCAATAATACGCGCAAGCATAAAAACTTGCGAGTATTTAATAAAAGAGAAAAAAGCAAATGTGAATGCACAATTCAATGATAACATTACAGCCCTAATGATGCTAGTATTAGCTAATCTTGATGATCCTCAAGAACAAGAAGAAAAAGTTAGTCTTCTCATAAACAATGGGGCAGATATATGTATCAAAAATTCGTATGGTGAAGATGTCCGAAGTATGACGAAAGAGTCTAAAATAAATGACAAGCTAAAATCTGCTATTATAGCAAAATTGGATGAAGTAGAGAAAGACAAGCCATGTCAGGAGCACATAACACACTAATCAAGATTAGATTCCAACTAGCTGAGCGATCAATTTCCTCAATTTAAGGATCCTATTTCATGGATTATTGTAGCCGTTCAGCCGACTGGTAAATAATGTATTTTTAACTTACTTTTTTCTTGATAAAAAAGTAACCAAAAAATCAAGCGCTGATGAAAAAAGTGGCTGAAAGCT
>NZ_JAACGD010000052.1 GCF_022810445.1 Candidatus Cardinium sp. cBcalN2
TTCATCAGCGCTTGATTTTTTGCTTACTTTTTTATCAAGAAAAAAGTAACAATAAAGATCCATTTTTTACCAGTCTCATGAACAGATACGAAAAAAGTGGTATAAAAAACTTTTTTACCAATGTCGTGAACAAATACAAAAAAAGTAAGAGAAAAATGCTTTTTTTACTTGATCAGAAAGTGCCCGTTACAACTATAAAGCATTCCCTAGCTGCTTTTAATGCAATGGGTATACCTGTAGGGTTATTACCTTTAGCAGTTGCCAAAAAAGACTGTCCACCTCCTTTACCACCAATAAGAGGCGCTATAGTTTGCATGATCTGATCTGCATGGTTGTGTTGAGCCCATCCATCTGATACAGCTATAATCAAGTAGACTTGCTGCTGGAATATAGTAGCTAGTACGATAGCTATTTTGTTATATTGGTTTTTATAGTGCAGTGCAACTTGTTGTAAGGCTTGTGGATGAGGCAGTCGCACTGCTTGAATCAATAGATAACCATCATCAACTGGCTCCAATTGGTCTTGGAGTTGTTGAATGACTTGTTCTATGGCTTTGGCCTGGTAAGCCATTAATTGTTTCTGTAATTGCTTTTTTTCATCCACCAGATGGGTTACTGCCTGTAGGATATCTTTGGGATATTTAAGTAAATGGGCTACTTTATTTAAAGTAGCGGATTGCTGGGTAACGAAATGGTATGCACTACTGGCGGTTAAGGCTTCTATTCTACGCACACCTGTCCCTACAGCGGTTTCATGAATAATCTTAAACAAGCCAATCTGACCGGTAAAGGATAGATGGGTACCGCCACAAAGTTCTACCGAATAGGTTGGGTCAAAGGTGATGACACGAACTTGAGCGCCATATTTTTCACCAAATAGGGCTTGTGCCCCCATGGCTTTGGCAGTGGCTAGTGGAACAGCCAGTTGCTCTATACAAGGAATATTTTCTCTAATCTTTTGGTTAACAATAGCTTCTACAGCCTCTATTTGCTGAGTAGACAGCTTAGTAGGATGCGCAAAATCAAAGCGCAATAGATTGGGTGTCACCAAAGAGCCTTTTTGAGCCACATGAGCCCCAATGACTTGTTTTAAAGCAGCTTGTAAGAGATGGGTCGCGGTATGGTTACTGGCGGTTAAGGCACGTTGCGTAGCATCTACACGCGCTTCTACAGGGGCTTCTAGCTGAGCAGGTAGTTGATGAACCGTATGGAGAATTAAGCCATGTTCTTTTTGTACATCCACCACCGGAATAGCGGCTTGGCCCGATAAGATAACGCCTGTATCAGCTACCTGCCCCCCTCCTGCTGCATAAAAAGGAGTAGTGGCTAAGACCAATTGATAGGCTATACCTTGTTTGTTGGTCAGGGTACGCCATTGTACAATAGAGGTGGTAACCACGAGTTGATGATAGCCTACAAATTGGGTTTGAATCGTTGGTTGAAGGATTTGCCAATCTCCTTGGCTGACTGCAGCATCTTTTTGAGAACGTTTTTTTTGCTCTTGAAGGGCTTGTTGGAAACCCGTTTCATCTATCTGCAGCCCTTTCTCTTTGGCCATGAGTAGCGTCAGGTCTAAGGGAAAGCCATAGGTATCATAAAGCTCAAAGGCTACACAACCCGCTATGACCCCTTGATTGATCTTGCTAGCATCTAACTGGTTAAAGAGCTGTAAGCCAGTAGTTAATGTTTTTAAAAAGGCAACCTCCTCGGCTTGAATAAGGCGTGCGATATAGTCTTTTTGGGTCGTGAGATTGGGATAAACGCCTTCCATTTGTGCAACTAAAATAGGAATCAACTGGTAGATAAAAGGCTGGTGTAACCCTAAATGGCTGTAGCCATAACGAATAGCTCGGCGTAAAATACGGCGTATCACATAACCTGCTTTAGCATGTGCAGGGGCTTGTCCATCGGCAATGGCAAAGGCTACGGCACGGAGATGGTCTGCAATCACCCGCATGGCAACTGCAATGGTTTCATTTTGGTGGTAGGCTTTACCAGACAGTTTTTCTATTTTTGCGATCAGTGGGGTAAAGATATCGGTATCATAGTTGGATGTTTTACCTTGTAACACCATCGCCAATCGCTCAAACCCCATGCCGGTATCGATGTGTTTATGCGGAAGATCAACCAGTTTACCAGAAGCTTTTCGGTTGTATTGCATAAATACTAGATTCCAAATCTCTATAACCTGAGGGTGGCCTTTGTTCACTAATGCAGCAGCTGATAGGGTATTACGCTCAGCCTCAGAACGAATGTCTAAATGGATTTCAGAACAAGGACCACAAGGGCCTTGCTCACCCATTTCCCAAAAGTTATCTTCCTTAGCAAAGGCTAAAATATGGGATTCAGGCAGGTATTGGGCCCAAATAGCAGCAGCTTCCTGGTCTTTGGGGAGACCATCTTGTTGGTCACCAGCAAAAATGGTAACATAGATACGCTCTTTGGGCAAGTGATAGACTTCGGTTAGGAGTTCCCATGCCCAAGCAATAGCTTCTTCTTTAAAATAATCGCCAAAGGACCAATTACCCAACATTTCAAAGAGGGTATGGTGGTAGGTATCTACCCCTACTTCTTCTAGGTCATTGTGTTTACCAGATACACGCAAACAGGGTTGCACCGTAACGACACGAGAAGCGGCAATGGGTTGATGGCCTAAAATGATATCTTTGAAGGGGTTCATACCGGCATTGACAAAGAGTAAGGAAGGGTCTTCTTTGTTGACAATAGGGACGGCGGGTTGGTGTTGGTGACTTTTTTGGATAAAAAACTGAAGAAATTTTGCTCTTATTGATTTGGATTGCATGGTTTTGGTTATTGCGTTTTTGGGTAAAATAGAAGTTGGGTTTGGCTAGGGCGTTTTTGGCCTAACCGTGACATAGGGCTGAAT
The DNA here is from genome assembly GCF_022810445.1 of Candidatus Cardinium sp. cBcalN2. Lineage (GTDB taxonomy): Bacteria > Bacteroidota > Bacteroidia > Cytophagales > Amoebophilaceae > Cardinium. The sequence continues at coordinate 2,888 of NZ_JAACGD010000052.1, forward strand.
GACTACAGAAAAATCTATTTTCACTAAGCTTTTGTTTATAGGGTGTCAGGAACACCCAACAGTTATGGCCGTATATCTATTTGATTACATAGTTTTAAGCAAACATGGTTGGTTAAACAAATATATGGATAAAGTGGTTAAAAAGGCAGCGTAAATTTGTAAAGATAACTGTTAATGGGTATTGGCAAGGATCTAAAAAATCAAGCCCTGGGTAAAAAGTTGCGAAAAAGCACTCCTTAGAGCTGGAAAAACAGAACTCAGCCCGCTTCGGGGGCTTCAAACAGGCTGTTTTTTCTTGTAGTAGTTGATATTTA
>NZ_JAACGD010000053.1 GCF_022810445.1 Candidatus Cardinium sp. cBcalN2
AAAAAAGTAAGATAAAAAAGCCTTATAACCAAATAAAAATAATTAAAAATTCCTTAAGTTGACGCCATTGTCCGTTCACCACTATGGCTTATGCTAGGAAAAAAACGCGCCCTTTGAAAAAAGTGCGATCAGAAAGCGGTGTTTACAGATGACAAGAAAAACAGTTGTCGGAAGGGATTATAGAGAGGTTCTTATTTTTCCAGCTGTAAACT
>NZ_JAACGD010000054.1 GCF_022810445.1 Candidatus Cardinium sp. cBcalN2
ATAGAAAAACAGCTTCAATGGATGTCGCAGGGTGGATTCTGTTTTTCCAGCTGTAAGGGGCGCTTTCCGCAACTTTTTACCAGGGCTTGATTTTTTGCTTACTTTTTTATCAAGAAAAAAGTAAGATAAAAAAAACTTATAATCAAATAAAAATAATTAAAAATTCCTTAAGTTGACGCCATTGGGTGTTCAGGTTACTGGTAAAAGTGGCCACACAGAACTTGCCCGCTACGCAGGTTTCAAATAACCTATTTAGCCTACAGTAGAGTAACTAACTGACTACTTTGTATAGAGTTTGGTTAACAAGGCAACTGTATTTTCAATTTCTTCAAAGCTAGTATATTTACTAAATGAAAAACGTATAGCGTGTTTGGTTTCTTTTTGCAAAGCAGCTATAACAAGTGAACCCAAAGCACTACCACTTGTACAGGCACTACCTGTAGAGACGGCTATACCATGAATATCTAAATGATGGGCTAGCATATCATGCTCTTTCCAGCCAGGTAATGAAATATTTAATAGATTAGGGCTGCTTTTAGTTAAGCTTGCGCTATGGCCATTAAAGATGATATCAGGAATATGACTTTTTAGTAATGTGATCATATGTTTCTTAATAGCTAACAAATGGGCTACCACTTTTGATCTATCCCGAAAAACAATTTCTAATGCTTTGGCCATGCCAACAATATAGGCTACATTTTCCGTTCCGCCACGCATATTTAACTCTTGGCTACCTCCAGTAATGAGTGGGGCAACAGAAACCTTACCATTTATATAGACAAAGCCAATCCCTTTGGGACCATGTATTTTATGAGCAGAACCTAAGACAAGGTCACAAGATAAACAATCAAGCAAGCCAGAATAGATGCTTTGAATAGTATCTGAATGCAAAAATGCACCGTATTTTTGACAAAGCTGGCAAATAGCCTCTATATCTGTTATATTACCTATTTCATGATTGACTTGCATAAAACTGACCAAGGCATAGGGATGCGCTTTTAACCACGCTTCTACTTCATCCAACCCAAACTCTCCTATTTGGTTAACCCCAATATAGGACAGCTGAATCTTGCCCTGTTGGGCTAACGCTTCTAGTGGCATCCGCACTGCAAGATGCTCTAATGGAGAAGTTAAAACATGAGCAATTGGCATCGCCTCTATAATGCCCCTTAATAACATATTATTCCCTTCTGTACCTCCAGCAGTAAACAATATTTCAGAAGGCGAAACTTTAAACAAGTTGGCTATTTTTTTTCTGGCTTTTTCAAGCGCTGCTTTAGCCTGGCAACCATAACGATGCACAGAGGAGGGATTACCACAAAAACCCGCCATATAGGGCATCATAGCGGCCAATACTTCTTCATCTAATTGGGTAGTAGCTGCATTATCTAAATAAACATTCATCATTCTTTACCCTGCCATACATTCGGTATAGTGCAACATCTGCTTAGCTAGTCTTTTAATGTCTTCAATAGGAGTGGTCCGACTTACCTTTACCATGACTTCAAATAAATTTCTGCGCGTAGCTTCAAAATGACCTACCCGACACTTAGCTTGATGTTTAGCTACAATACAGTCTAAAACTGAATTAGTACTCAAATCTAGATGAAATAGATAATCAAAAGGGGTTTCTACAAACTTTTTAATGCGGTTGTTTTCTATCTTACCTAAAATAGTAATCGCATGATGGCCAAAAGCATAACGTAAATGGCTAGTGGCATGGGCACGGTCTTTTCCTGTAGTATAACAGAGCACGCTAACTTGTTTATCCAAGTTTTTTAAATCTCGAATAAAACGTTGTACCACCTCATGCTTGGCCGGAGTTTCATAACTATATAGCACGCCTATGGTAGTTGCTTGATTTAACCCTACATTACTGCGGATAACCTTCCTATTTTTTAAGCTAAAATGGGTAACTATGCCTAAAATAAAAAACTTAAAAATTACATATAAATGCATCATGGTAGCATCTTTATAATATCATTTTCTTCTAAAATGGGAATGCCCCATTGTTTGGCTTTAGCTAACTTGGATGGACCCGCTTTGCTTCCTGCTACCAAGTAGTGGACTTTAGCAGAAACAGCAGATAAGACCCTCCCTCCTGCTGCCTCAATTAATTTAGTTAATTCTTTTCTTGTAACCATTTGAAAGGTACCCGATATAACAAAGTATTTTGAGGATAATGGCCATAAAACCTCCACACTTTCTGGAAGAGCAAACTGTAACCCGGCAGCTTGCAGCCCACTAATAATCGCTTTTTGGTAAGGATCTTGCAAGTAATCGAGTATACTCTGAACAATTTTTTCTCCAATATCAGGTACCTGTAACAGCTCTGCTTGAGTAGCTTGTTGCAACCGCTCCATTGATCTAAAGTGTCTGGCTAGTTTTTTAGCTACCGTTTCGCCTACATGCTTAATGCCCAAGGCAAACAATAGGCTATCAAAAGGCTTTGTTTTTGAAGCTTCAATATTAGTTAATAATTTTTGTGTGGATAGTGCTTGAAATCCTTCTAAAGCGTGGACTGACTCATAACGCAATATATACAAATCTGCTACGTTTTGAACCAATTTAGCCTGCAACAATGCCTCAATGGTTTTAGGCCCTAAGGTATGAATATCCATAGCTTTGCGATGCGCAAAATGCAATAAAGCACCTTTTAACTGGGACACACATTGCTGCTTATTAGGACAATAGTAAGCCACTGTTCCTTCCTCTCGATGAAGTGGCGTACCACAAGCAGGACATTGGCGAATAAAAACAACAGGTTTACTGGTTTTCTTACGGGAAGAAAAGTCTACACCAACTACCTGGGGAATAATTTCTCCTCCTTTTTCAATAAAAATCTTGTCGCCCAAATGGAGGTCTTGCTTAGCTAACACATCTGCATTATGCAAAGAAGCACGACCAACTATAGTCCCTGCTAATGAAATCGGCCTAAAATGGGCTACTGGTGTAATAGTACCTGTTCTGCCTACTTGAAAAGTTACCTCTTCTAAGGTAGAATAAGCCATTGCTGGCTGGTATTTATAGGCAATCGCCCAACGTGGCGATTTGGAAGTTATACCAATCCTATGTTGTTGATCAAGATTATTTACTTTGATTACTATACCATCCACATCAACCGGTAAATTTTGCTTATGTTCAGCCCAGTAATGAATATAGTCCATTATTTCTGTAATATTAGTACATACTTTATAGATAGGCGCAACAGAGAAGCCTAAAGTGACCAGCAAAGCCAAAGCAGCTTCTTGGGTAGGACACATATAAGATGATGCATAAAAACTATACCCATAAAATGCTAATGGACGCTCTTTAACTAAAGCTACATCTAGTGATTTTAATGTACCTGCGGTAATGTTACGAGGGTTAGCCCATAAAGCTTCTCCTTTTGCTTTACGCATACGATTTAATTCCGTAAAAACATCCTTAGGCATAAAGGCCTCTCCACGCACCTCAAATGAGGCAGATGGGGGAGCTTGAATTTTTTGGGGTAAAGGCAAACATTGACAAACATGGCGAGTTACATCATCTCCTTTTTCCCCATCACCACGTGTAACAGCACCTACCAAATGGCCATTTTCATAATGAATGCTCAGGGCCACACCATCTATTTTAGGTTCACATATAAAATCTATAGTCCCATTCGGAACCATTTTTTTGACCCTTATAATAAATTGTTCTACTTCTTTTTCTGAATAGGTTTTAGCTAAAGAGAGCATAGGGGTCTGGTGATAAACCACTTTAAACCCTTTAGAAGGATATTCTCCAATCACTTCAGTTGGAGAGTCAGGGAGCTTTAAGTGGGGATAAGCCTGCTCTAACTGGGTCAATCGTTCTACTAATTGGTCATAGGCATAATCGGAAATTGGCGAAATTCCTTTTTGGAAGTAGCACGCATTGTAGTAGCGAATGGAATCTACTAAATGTTTGATTTCTTTACTGATGTCAGATGTTTCCATTACAATAAAAATTCGACCAATGCCGCCAATCCAGCTCCAAGTAAACAAATCCACAAAGTAAACCGGTTCGAATGATGATTGGGGCTGGCTTCAAAGAGCATGGTAGCCGAAATGTACAAAAAATTACCCGTTACAATGGCCAGTAATATGGTGCTACCACCATCAGAAAGATGGTGATTAAGATAACTACTTAGACAGAGCCCTACTGGAGAGGCTAAAGAAAATAGCCCTAAATAGCTTAACATACGTCTTGTGGATAGGCTAAAGCCACGTAATACACTCATTAAAGCAAAGGCTTCTAAAAATTTATGCAACATCATGCCCAGTAAAAGCCCTTCTCGGTTCGCATCATGCCCATGGCCATGTGCCAAAAGGGTGCCATCTAAAAGCGCATGCAATGCTATAGAGCTTAAAAAAGAAAATATTTTATAATTTTTCACACCACAATGGTCTGAAGTTGGAGCCATAGAATGGCCATGCTCTACGCCAGCACTAAAGTTTTCAATGAAACGCTGCAAAAAAAACCCTATCATGATATAACCACCAACATAGAGCGGCCTAACTTGGGAAATAAAAAGCTCAGGCATTAGATGTAACAAAGTATTGGCCAATAGGTAACCACCCGAAAAGGTTAACAAGCGTGGTAATAGCTTCATGGAAGATTGCCCGGTAACGATTAAGCCACCCAGTAATGCTGAAAACAAAAGTGCAAAAAATTCTATAGCCATTATCTATTTATTCATGATCGTTAAAAGATCAAGAGATCTTTATATGCTTCTTATTTGAGCCGGTGATGCAACACGTACAGCTATCCGTAACCGTGCACTTCGGGCACGATTATTGCGGTGCACTTCCTCTATAGAAGGTGTAAAAGGCTTTTTTTGTAATGGAACAAAAGGACGTAACAGATTACCGTACCCATCTTGTTGCGGTTCTCCCCGTACATTACCTGTATTGAAAAAATTTTTAACCAATCGATCCTCTAAAGAATGGTAAGCAATAATGGCCAAACGCCCTTTGGGTTTAATCAGTTCAACACTACACTCTAACAACCTTTCTAACTCAATCAGTTCATTATTTACTTCAATACGAAATGCTTGAAATACTTTTGCAAGATATTGATTTACTTTTAGCTTAGGGGCAAATGGTTCAACAATAGCCTTCAATTGGTAAGTAGTGAGAATAGGCGCCTGGTCGCGTGCTTGAATAATAGCCTGAGCAATAGCGATTGCGTTAGCCACTTCTCCATAGCTATGCAATAAATGGGTTAACTGCTCCAGTCTATAGGTATTGACAACGTGCTGTGCTGAATGTGGGAAATTTGGATCCATTCGCATATCCAATTTGCCATCAAATCGAGTAGAAAAACCACGTTCAGACCTATCTATTTGGTGCGAAGAGGTACCTAAGTCTGCTAGCAGACCATCTAGCTGTTCCACGCCATAGAAGTTTAGAAATTCCTTAGCAAAACGAAAAGAGGCTCTAATAAAAGTTAAAGATTTATCTGTAAAAGATTGGGCAATCGTAGCAGCCTCTGGATCCCTATCAAAGGCAAATAAATGGCCGCTAGAAAGGGTTTCAATGATTTTCTTTGCATGGCCCCCTCCTCCAAAAGTAAGGTCTGCATAGTTTCCAGTTGGTACTATAGCCAATCCTTCTATCACCTCATCCAACATCACTGGTATGTGATAGCCCGCTGAAATAGTTGTAACCATGAATTAAGCCTTGTAAGTTTTAAATTACTGGTAAAGGTAATCAGACTATTTGAAAATACAAATAGACCTCTTACAAAACAACTAAAGTTGTATGTGTTGACTAGATTGGTAAAAAATGAATTTTTCATGTTACTTTTTTCCTGCTAAAAAAGCAATCAAACAAACCAAGCGCTCCTATTTGTATAGGTAAATATTTCATATTATTAGACGTTTATATTATATTTTATTGTAATAAAACATTATTTGAGTTGTTTTTGCTTGTACACCTAAATGGCCACTGAATGATTCAATCGTAACACAAAAGAGCTGAAGGATCCATTCAGGACTGTCTTAAAGCTGCACACAAATAAGAAAAAAATTAAGATAAAATAGATTTTTTACCCATGCACTGAACGACAAATACAAGCTGGGTGCTAATCGTTTTCATTATTTGTATCTATGAGCAGTTGCAATATTTCCCTTACGATGGTAATTGTTTTTTTACTATTACTCTTGGGTATTGGTATTTTTTTTACTAGAATATCAACTTCATTTAGAGAATGTGTTTTAGGAGATCAAGAACTGCATACCCCTCCTTTGGTAGGTACTTTACTCGCGCTTATCTATGGAGGAGGAAGGCTAATGATTGGTGTAGAACAGATCCATAATTTTGGACTCTCTTGGGTGTTTTTTATACTTGCAACCAGCGTTTTTCCTTACTGGTTGATCAGTTGGTTGTCTCTGCGTATGAGGCCATTTATGCATAACCTCTCTATGTCAGAGAGTATAGGTCGGGTCTATGGTAAGTATCCTAGGATGGTAACAGGTTTAGCTAATATTTGTTTGGCCATTTTTACTATTTCTATTCAAATTAATGTAATGTCCCGATCGATCAGTATGTGTATAGACTCAGTTGATCGGCGTATTGTCACTATCTGCGCTATCTTGATTCTGGTTTTTTATGCTCGTATTGGAGGGCTTCGTATCATTACTTTTACGGATGTAGCACAAATCTTTGTTTTTTTTATTATCATTCTCTTTTTAGCTTTTTCCATATTTGAAGCAACTGGCAAGCCTAAAATGCTATCTTAATTTACGAACAAAAGAAATTTTTGAGTTGCATAAACTATTGCAATGTGAACCTAAACAGTTGGCTGTTTTTGCCCTGTTTCTCTCTAGCCTAGTAGTCAATATCAATCCCCCTATTATACAGAAAATCTATATGTCTGCCGATTGCTTACAAGCCGGGATAGTTTTCTTCTTTACTAGTATTTTTAGTCTTTTTATATCGGTTTTTATAATTTTAATTGGTTTATATAGTTTCATAGCTGCACCCCATTTATTGGCAACAGAAGTGTGGAGTTATATAATGGCCCATATTGCCCCCATTTTTAAAGGGTTTGTCGTCATCAGCTTGTTAACTATGGCTATTTCTACAGCTGATACTTACTTAAATAGTTGTTGCGTTATGTTTAGTAATGATATCGTAAGTAGTATGATGACTAAAAATCCAGTACCTTATGATCGCCAACTGCGCCTGGCTAAAGTAACTGCGCTTTTTGTAGGTGTTATAACGGTCATAGTTAGCTTTTCCTGTAGTGATTTATTTTCTTTATTCAAATTTCGTTTTGATTGTTTCGTACCTATCGTAACGGCTCCTTTTATATTAGCTATTCTGGGTTTTCGAAGTAGCTCTCCTACTGCTTTGATTGGTATGGCTACAGGTCTATTGACTATTTTGAGTTGGAACAAATGGATTGAACCAGCTACAACTATAAACGGCTCTTGTATGGCTATGATCGCCAATGGAATGGCCATGATGGCTGCTCATTATCTACTACCCAAACAAAAAAAATAGTTTCCGTTCACCCAATAGCGTCAACTTAAGGGATATA
>NZ_JAACGD010000055.1 GCF_022810445.1 Candidatus Cardinium sp. cBcalN2
TTAATTTTTTAATGCCTGTCAGATTAAAGATCAACTACTACAACTAAAGCTAGAAAACTTGAAGCAAAACTAGCAATAACCAAGTATGATATGCTGAAAAGCTGCTGCGCTTCTAAGAAACTCATACTATTTCTTTTTTAGGTATAACCTTGCTACCGTGGGTGTAGGGGCTGAATGGATACTGATTTTTGGGTTACTTTTTACTCGATCAAAAAAGTAATCGTAAAAATAGCTTATTCACAAGAACGAATCTCTATCGCTTCTGAAATGGTATCTGCCATTTTTATGATTTTTATGATCCAAGGAATAAGTATTACCTTAAAATTTTTATCTATTCCTCTTGCATGTTGTGCCATTTTTACCTCATTAAAGCTATCCATGATTAGTGGCATAAAACGTAGGGCTAACGTAAAAGCAAGGCTAATCTTAGCAGGCTTTAACCCAAAATAGGATAGGGGCTTTAATAAAGAGGCTAATCCATCGGCTATATCTGCATAAGATGTGGTAGATAGGACCCATGAAGCGAAAATGGCCATGTTGCAAAATCTAAGTATAACTTTTATGCCATCTAACCAGTCGCCCCCAATTGCATGCAGGCTAAAAATGATGATTAATGGATACAAGTAGAGCCTTACTGGTTTAAGTAATGCTTTGTAAGCAATATTGGTTAAGTACCCTAAGACAAAAGTAATAACTAAATTAGCTAGATAAAAGCGCCCATCATATATCATAAAAGATGCACTAGAGACCATGATAAGTAGCATGAACCTCCATATAGGAGTTAGCTTGGCAAGCTGCTTGCTAGCTGTTTTGTAATGGGTCATATATCAATTTTTGATAGGCTTTTATAGAAGCAGCAGGGAGGTCATCTATCACTAAACGTCCTTGTTCAAAGACAAGCACTCTGTCGAAATGAGTTAGCAGGTCTAAGTCATGCGTAACTACTATGATGGTTTGGCTGAGATTTTCTATCATCTCTACTATTTTTCTCTTATTTTTGAGATCTAAAAGAGTAGTTGGTTCATCAAATACCATATAAGTAGGCTCCATCACTAGTACGGACAAAATAGCTAATATGCAGTAGTTGACATTTAATCTGACAGGCATTAAAAAATTAATGTATATAC
>NZ_JAACGD010000056.1 GCF_022810445.1 Candidatus Cardinium sp. cBcalN2
CTGCAATCCATCCCGGCAACTGTTTTTCTTTTCAACTGTAAACTCCGCTTTCTGATCGCACTTTTTTCAAAGGACGCGTTTTTTTCCTAGCATAAGCCATAGTGATGAACGGAAACGCGCTACTGTAAAGCTATAATAATATAGATAGATAGATAGATAGATAGATAGTTTTTTGATTGATCAACAAATAAGCAAAAGCATACTTACCGCAACATCTTCAAGAGTAAGCTAACGCTTTTTTTTAACTTCCGTCTATCTACAATCATATCCAAGAAGCCATGCGCCAATAAAAATTCTGCTGTTTGAAACCCTTTTGGCAATTCTTTACCCACCGTTTCTCGAATCACACGTGGACCTGCAAAACCAATCAATGCACCTGGTTCAGCTATATTGATATCACCTAGCATGGCATAAGAGGCGCTTACACCACCTGTAGTAGGATCAGTCAGTAGCGAGATATAAGGAAGTTTAGCATCAGCTAATTGGCGTAATTTAGCAGCTGTTTTGGCCATTTGCATCAGAGAAAAACTACCCTCCATCATCCGGGCACCTCCAGACTTAGAAATAATCAGCAGGGGCGTGCGATGGGCCAAACAATGGTTGATCAATTGGGCTATTTTTTCGCCCACTACACTACCCATAGAACCGCCAATGAATTTAAAATCCATGCAAGCAATCGCAATAGGAAATGCATCAATGGTGCCATAAGCCGTTCGTATAGCATCTATTAAATCGGTTTGTGTTTCTGCTTGCTTTAGACGCTCTGTATAAGGCCTATTATCTACAAATTGGAGTGGATCTACCGATCGGAGAGTTGCATTAAGTTCTGTAAACTTATTCTGATCGAATAAAATAGCAAAATATTCCTTTGAGCCAATCGGTAAATGATATCCATCATCTGGTACAACTTGTAAATTTTCCTCTAATACTTTGCTGTGTATAATCTTCCCTTTGGGTGTTTTAACCCAAATACCATCCGGTGACTCTTTTTTGTCGGAACTAGGGGTTAGAATTCCTTTCTTTTTGCGCTTAAACCAACTTAGGTTGTCGTTTATTAAATTCATACAATTATTTACAAAATTCATTATACCGCTTGCAAAATCTATTGCTGATGGCACTTTTGATGTCGAAACTTATCTATGCTCCTCCAATACATTGAGTATGGTGCGGTGCTCAACTGCACTTTTTCTAAAAAAAATTCATCACAAATAGCTTGTGCAAACAGTATATTAAAAGCCACCTTAAAGGCTTTATGGGCTTTCAGGACGCATTTGCGGAAAAAATATCACATCTTGAATAGAACTGGAGTTGGTCATAATCATTGTTAGGCGATCTATACCGATTCCAATACCTACGGTCGGAGGCATACCATAGCGTAAAGCTTTTAAAAAATCATGGTCTACCACCATGGCCTCTTCATCTCCACGTTCGCCTAATGTACGCTGTTCTTCTAGCCTTTTCTGCTGATCGATCGGATCATTTAACTCGGAAAAAGCATTACATATTTCCTTACCAGCACATATTACTTCAAATCGTTCCGTTAAAGCTGGATTTTCTCGATGGCGTTTAGCTAAAGGAGACATTTCAACGGGATAGTCGGTTATAATGGTAGGCTGAATCAGATGAGGTTCGCACTTTGAACCAAAGATTTCATCTATAATCTTACCCTTGGCTACGTTATCTGCCACATCAATATGGAGCTGATGGGTTACGTTGCGTAATGCCGTTTCATCCATATTGCTCACATCATATCCAGTAAAATGGTGGATCGCTTCAAACATCGTAAAACGTTTCCATGGCTGCTCGAAGTTAATCAGATGAGGCCCAAATGGCACCTTTGTGCTGCCATGTAGCGCAAGCGCCACTTCTTCTATCAATGCTGCTACATAGTCCATCATCCAAATGTAATCTTTGTAGGCAACATAAAGTTCTACTTGCGTAAACTCAGGATTATGAAAGCGGGACATGCCTTCATTTCTAAAATCTTTAGCAAACTCATAAACTCCTTCATATCCACCAATAATTAATCTTTTTAAGTAGAGCTCATTAGAAATACGTAAATATAAAGGAATATCTAACGTATGATGGTGGGTAGTAAAGGGGCGTGCAGATGCACCTCCATAAATGGGTTGCAGGATAGGAGTTTCTACCTCTAGATAACCTTGTCGGTGCAAGGAAGCTTTCATGGTATGAATCAATTTGGCTCGTTGTTCAAATACCTTTCGTACGGAGGGATTAACAATTAAGTCGACATACCTTTGGCGATAACGTTGTTCAGGATTGGTAAAAGCATCATGTACTTTGATCCCTTCTTGGGTAGTTACCTCTTTGACAATTGGTAAAGGGGCCAGTGATTTGGTTAGTAAGCGAAGATGGGTAACGTGAATCGCTATAGCCCCTACTTGAGTGGTAAAGACCGAACCTTGCACTTCAATGATATCTCCTATATCTAGTAACTTTTTAAAAAAAGTATTGTAGTGGCTTTTATCCTCTCCTGGACAAATAGCATCTCGTTGGACATAGAGTTGCATGCGTCCACTCGCATCTTGTAATTCTACAAAAGAGGCTGCGCCCATAATCCTGCGCCCCATAATGCGACCGGCCAGTACGACATGGCTATAGCATTCCTTATCTGTTTCTTTGTAACCCGCAAGAATAGTGGCTGCTGTCGCATTGATGGTGTTCACAAAGGCTGGGTAGGGATCAACACCCATCGATTCTAAAAGGGTTTTTTTCTGCGTTCGAATGATGGCTTGTTCACTCAGTTCGTGCATGGCAATATAATAATTCGTGTAAAAATTAAGGAATAAAGTCTTTCATGGTTATGCCGCTGGTTTATGCAGCCAAAACCTTTGGTTAGGCTGAGCATGACTAACGATAGAGACTTGCCTAATTTACATTTTATTTTTATAAATTCTAGATCTGGTAACCGCTTAACACAAAAAGGTATTTATATAAAGCGTACAATCCATATCTTCCTTTTTATTAAATTTAAACTGGTGATTAATTTTTTAGTGAAAACGTAAAGCAAATGTTTAAAAAAATCATTTACTCTATTCTATATCTATTGGCTTGGCCCCTTTGTGCTTTAGCTGACCCTATCACCTATCAGGCAGATAGACTGGAAGGTGAGGTTGTCAACGATAAGGCTTGTAAGAAATTAGAAGGCAATGTGGTGATTACTTTTGATACCCATGGTATGACCTTGACCGCAGATAGAGTCTATAAATATGATGATCAAGAGGTAATAGAGGCGCAAGGTAATGTTAAAATTGTGGATCGAGAAGGTAGCGTATTAAAAAGTGGCCTCTTGACTTATGATTTAGCACACAAGCAAGCCATTTTCGAAAATGATGTAAGCTGTTCCTCTACAAAGGCTATGTTTTATACCCCTAAACTAATTTATGATGTAGAAAAGAAACAGGGGAAGTTTTTGCAAGGAGGAAAATTGGTACAAGATCAAATGGTTTTGACCAGTAATAAGGGGGTTTATGATGGTGCACGCCATCAAGTTACCTTTTCTAAAAAAGTAGTATTGGTAGATCCTAATTATAGGCTCCATTGCGACCAGTTGCATTATCATACGGAGTCAGAGGTTGCTTATTTTCGTGGAGATACTAAAATTATCCATCAAGAAGGGGTACTGACCACTGCCAAAGGCGGCCAATATGTTGTACCTAAAAAACAGCTTGCATTTGACCAAGGAACACTTACTACAGAAGAAATCATTCTTACTGCAGACCGCTTAGAAATTATTGATGGCCAAGATTGTGCGGCTAGTGGTCATGTTTCGCTTCGAGCCAAAAAGCATGATGCGGTCATTGTAGGTAAAAAAGCTAGTTATTCTGAAAAAGAAAAAAAAGGAGAGATAACTGGTGAGCCATTATTAACCAAGGTAGTCAATAATGACTCCATCTACTTACGGGCTAATACCTTTATAGTTTTAGAAAAAACCATCAACAATCACCCTCCAGAGCAAGAAATTCATGCTTTACATGATGTCAGACTCTACCAAGAAGAGCTACAAGGTGTGGCCGATGGTGCGGTCTATAATACCAGTAAAAACACCATTCATTTACATAATAAACCAGTGATTTGGTGTAGCAACTACCAGATTACGGGAGAAGCAGTTTACCTGGTTATAGAAGAGACATCAGAAGCAGTGAAGCTCTTTGTAGATAAAGATTTGTTTATGGCATCAGCAGATCCAGTTGGTAATTACAATCAAGTAAAGGGACACAAGATGGTGGCATTTTTTAAGCAGGGTGCTATTGAAAAGATGTCGATAAACGGTAATAGTGAAAGCCTCTATTTTGCACTAGGGGATAACAATGAGTTAATGGGGATGAACCATATCAAGTGTGATAGTATGGAAATGACTATGATCGACAATGCATTGTCGGAAATGATATGCAAACCAAAACCTCAGGGGATTTTTTATCCAGCAGAAAAAATTGAAGACACACAAATGAAACTGGATGGTTTTGTTTGGCATGGTGAAAAATGGCCTACTAAAGAGCATATTTTAGTTAGGAGGGCTTCCTAGATAATAAAGAGCTAAAAAGTATCTGTTCGCGAAATTGGTAAAAACTGTTTTTCTATTTCAGCTGTAAGGTATGCCTTCAGCAACTTTTTACCCAGGGCTTGATTTTTTGCTTACTTTTTTATCAAGAAAAAAGTAAGTTAAAAACATCTTATTTCCCACTGACTTGAACAGATACCATCTGAAAACTGTGCTTGCTGGTCACAGCTTTTTCCAAGGGCACATTTTTCTTAGCTATTTTTACCATAGTCTTGAGCAGTAACCTTGCTGAGCGCAACTATTTTAAAAGGAGCATTTTTGAGGTGGACCTATGCCAAATTAGCGAATGGACGCGATTTTTTAGCTACTTTTTGATCAAGCAAAAAGTAGCTAAAACATTCCTTAATAGATAACGTAAACAAAATGCCATTTAAGGCAGCTGCTTTTCTTCTAAAAATTTACTGGAGAAGAATTTCCCTACTATATAACCCATAGATGCTGCCACTACAGTTAAAAATAAATCTTTTTCTAGCTCTAGAAATAAAAACAAAATCTCTTTTTTCTGGTAGACTACTAAAAATAGATCTAAATAAAAAAGACAATACAAACAAGTAAATAAAATCCATGTTGTAGAAATGGTTTTTTCACTTTTTATTTTCTTAACCCAAAAGCCAAACAACACGATAGCACCAGCTGAAAGTAGCAATAATAAAAAAGAAAAGATTGGATACAACAGCAGATTGGCTAAAACATTGTAACAAAGTGCCAAACCACCTAATATGTTTTGGATTGCTCCTTCTGAATGGGTATCTTTTTTCAGTATCTCATCTAGAGAATCAGAGGGCGTATCTTGCCCAGCAGGCATATCTTGCCCAGTAGTAGTATTCGAATTAGGGTCTAATTCCGTAACTTGCAAAGTTTGAAAAACTATATTCCCCTTGTACCAGGATGGCATAGGATCATTTAATGTAAAATTTGTTGCTATACAAACAACCATGCTGAGTAAATAGGATAAAAAATACATAAATTTGAAGCTTAATTACTTTTTTATAAATCGTTTTTGGGTTAGATTAATGTTAGAGCATAGCGATTATCTACTTAACCACGTTTAGCTACTCAATATCTTAATTTTTAGAAAAAGATCATAGTTTAAATATATGAATATTCAAAAGAAGTTTAATATTTTATTTACTAGAAGAGGTACCTGCCATGCTGAACGCTTACTACCTGAATTAGTAGACAACAATCTATTGATTAGTGACAGACAATTTAGTGATCACCTGCGATTCCTCTATCTGTATACAGATTTATTAGCCTATTATGATAACAATAATCAACGCATAGATCAAAATATCTGGCGAAAGTTTTTAGAGCAAGATGATACGGTTATACGTTCCCTCATTCTACACACTAATATCGATACTTTAAAGAAAATTATTCATAAAGATTTTGCAACACTGCGGCATACCCATACAGAGATTGCAGAAAGCAAGTCTATGCATCATATCTTGGTAATAGCTCGAGAGTTAATCATTTTATTAGATTATTGGTATAAGAATCTATCTAACATAGATGTGGTTCGAGTAAAATTACATACGATTATACATGAAGAAATAAATACCCATATCAGTAAAATATACAAGGTTCTGCAGCAGCATGGTCAAGCCAGTACCAGCCAAGCTTTTATAGATTTTTCTGTTTTTCTTTATGAAAAGTGCCATAATGCTTCTTTATGGGAACTAAAATCTAATCTAGTTTATGATGAAATAAATAGTAAGGAACCTAATGACCAGCAAGTTATCGATATTTTTGATGATTTTTTTGATGCTGTTTTTAACACTATTTATAAATTAAAGCAGCTAGCTGCTAGTGATTATTTTGACACCCTATCTTCTCAAGATAAAGAGCCACATATGGCCCTTTTGATCGCTTTTCTACAACTACTACAATATGCAGATGCGCACCTTAATCACATTCCCCAAAGGACACTAGATCACTATTATAGACATGTGCTAAAATTCAATAATAATCCGTCTCTGCCGGACCAGGCCTATGTTCACTTTTTACTTAGCCCGAATCATCCTTTTGCTTTTGTACCAGAAGGAACCCGTTTAGTGGCAAAAAATCCAGTTAATGGCGAAGATATTTTATTTGAAACGCAAAGAAATATAACGATAAATAAAGCTAAAATCGCTCAGATTAATACCTTATTGATTACTAAAAAGCTTGATAAAGAAGGCTATAAAACAGTTGAAATAGCTACTACTACCTATGATCACCAACGATTAAAGTCGCTTCCTTTTCAGCTCTTTCCTACCCCAAAAGATAATGAACAAGTCAACAAGCATTCCAATGAACAATTGGCTGTATTGGTTGGTTCACCCTTATTTCATCTTGCTGAAGGCATGCGTACCATTCATATAAGATGGCAATTTACCTTCGAATCGTTTCAAGTATTAATGGATCGTAACGTCAATAAGGATATACCTAGTGTAGCATTTTTAAAACACTTGTCAAGTATGCTCTATGCTATGTCACACATACAAGTTACCACTAAAGAGGGGTGGTTTAGCATACCAGAAGAAGCTGTAGCATTGGAATTTATTGAAGAAACGCGTTGTCTACACATTCGTCTATCTTTAAATGCCGAAGTGCCTCCAATAGAAACATTACCTGCTGAGTACCAAGGTGACCTAGTAAATCCTGGTACGCCTACTGTATTTGTTGGCGTACGTAATCAAGCATCACTTACTGGCCTCTATCTTTTAAATGGCTTGATTCTTGAAAAAATAGATCTAAAAGTTCGTGTGGAGGGTTATCGTGGGTTGGTTCTTCAAAACCAACTAGGCATTATTGATAATAGTCAAATTTTTGAACCTTTTGGTCCATTGGCCAAGCTAGATAGCAGTTTTTATATAGGCAGTGGAGAGATTTTCTCTAAAAACTTAACTGACTTAAAAATACATATCAAATGGGATAGCCTTCCTACCTTAGAAGGAGGCTTTAAATCTTATTATGATGCCTATCCCACTATAGTAAATAACGATGATTTCAAAGTAAATATTGCTTACTTAAATCACCAACACTGGCATCCATCTCCTGCCTCAAAAAGACAAATTGTGCCTCTTTTTCACTCCATAAAAAATAATCAAGGTAGTGAGCAGTTGGATCATCTTAAAACCATTCATGATATTGACTTAGCTGCATTACGGATCACTAAATCAAACCATCCGCTGGATGTTTCAGTGTATGGTCCTAAAACAGTATCCGGTTTTTTAAAATTACAATTATGTGCACCCGAACAAGCTTTTGGCCATGCCATCTATCCCAATATTATGAGTAGTGTACTGGTTAAAAATGCACAAAAAAAGAAAGAAGAAGCCGTAACTGTTTTGAATGAACCTTATACACCTCTTATAAAATCCATTACAGTTGATTACGAAGCAGAAGAGTCTATGGTATTAACTTCTCCCCCTGGGGAAGAAGAAGAAAAGTACTTAAATAGCTTTTTTCATATTTCTTCTTTTGGCTATTTAAAAACTTTTCCTAGTAGGGTAACTACGCCATCTACCTTATTACCACTGGTAGAACAAAAAGAATCATTTATAGCTTTTGGGATAGAAGAGCTAAATAGCAACCACTTATCTATGCATATAGCTATTGGCCAGGCTAATCCAGATCAAGAAACCCAGCAACCTAAATGGTTTTATTTGTCTGATAATACCTGGTTACCTTTTGAAGAGGCGATTGTTCTAGATGGAACAGACGGCTTATCTAAATCAGGTCTGATGATTTTTGATTTGTCTAACCTACCCAGAAAGATTAACACAAACAATACCCGCATGACCCCAGGGTTAATCTGGATTAAAGCACAGTTTATGGATAAGAAAAGAGCCTTAGTCACTATCGTTGGGGTCTATACGCAAGCAGTTGCCGTATCGAGGGTTATGAATAAAAATGGTGTCTTTTCTGCTCCATTACTCCCTGAAAAAGCCATTCAACAATTACAGAACCCTATAGAAGGCATTGAGTTGGTGCTACAACCTTTTCAAACCTTTGGTGGAAGACAGTTTGAAAATCATCAAGCTTTTTACAGAAGGGTTAGCGAGCGTTTAAGGCATAAAAATAGAGCCATATCAGTCTGGGATTATGAACGAATCATTCTTGAAAAATTTCCAGAAATTTTCAAGGTAAAGTGTATCAATCACACAGCAAGAAGTACCTATAATATGGTAAATCCTGGCTATATAACCATTGTGGTAATGGCTAAAGCAGGACCTACTCTAAGTATGCCCTCTGTTAATAGGCAACTGTTAATGGAAATAAAAGCTTATATTGAAAGTGTAAGTACGCCATTTGTAAAGTGCGAAGTAATCAATCCTACCTATGAAGATGTTAAGGTTAACGTTACTGTTAAGTTTAATCCTGGTTATGAGAAAGGATTATTTTTAAATTTGTTACAACAAGATTTACATAACTTTTTTTCTCCGTGGATGTTTGACCCATCAGCGGATGTCCAGTTAGGCGGTAATATACCTACTTCTAAAATTATAGACTTCATTAATAATCGTTATTATGTAGAAGGAATAGGAAATTTTTCTATATTGAAATATGTAGGGGCCCCTCCAGACTTAAAACTAGACAAGGTAACGACTTATGATAGCCATTTATTTGCCGTTTATCCATGGTCTGTTATGGTTTCTGCAAAAAACCACAAAATAGCGGTTGTAGATAAGTTTGGTGCTGCTGTCAAACTACGCCATGGTAGTATAGGCGATATGGCTATTGCTGAAGATTTTATAGTAGGCCCATGGGAACGTCCTAAAGAGCCGGAAGATAGATCATCTGTAGATACAGATGCGCCCATACCAACTATAGAAGAATACTGTTTAATTACCAAAAAATATGAGAACTAATCATGGCAATCACTAGTAGAGAAGCACTAAAGAAAAGCTTTGAAAAAGGATCTATCCCTACCCAACGTGACTTTGAGGATTTGATAGACTCAATGTTTCACAAACAAGATGATAAAATCATCTCTCAAGATCACGGATTAAGTTTATCTCCTAAAGGGAGCTCCTCTAAGCTTATAACCTTTTTTAACAATTTGAATGATTTTAAACCTAAATGGAGTATTGAACAATACCCTAAAAATACCCCAGATTTTGGTTTTAATCTTGTTGATAAACAAGGTGAAAGCAAGTTTTTTATCCAAGCTGATGGGCATGTTGGTATAGGAACCACTAATCCCTCTGAGCAATTAACTGTAAACGGCAACGTTAGCATGCATGGACGTAGAGGTGCTTATGCCACTGGTTCAGTGCCTGGTGATGGGAACTGGTATAGTATTACACCACCCTTAAATGCATGCCATGCATTTGAAGTAATCGCTAAAATTAGTAAAAAGGGACGGGGTTTACATGCTATGACCCATGCTATAGCACTGAGCACATTTGGCAATTCGGATAATAAGATTAACCCTATACAAGCCTATTATGGCAGTTTCAGAAATAAAATTAATCTTCGCTGGATTGGAGACACCTTCAATTATACGCTGCAAATAAGAACTCAACGTGATTATGGAGAAGATAGTATGATTAAATATTATGTGACTAATTTATGGTGGGAAGAAGAAGAGCATGATGATCCGATACAGGAATAAGCCATTTTAAAATATTTTTTGTATGTAGCTTTACCACATCTGCATTGATTTAACCTCTATCGGTATAAACTAAATAGCTACCTAGTTTCTTGACAATTAACCATTTTTAGGTGACTAAAAAATATATTTATAAATTGAAAATCAGTAGTATATAAAATTTTTTACGCACTATATCTATCACTATCTTTTTGGCAGGTTTTAACCATTCACCTTCAAACAAGGCTACTTCCAAGGCTAGCAGCTATGAAACAGTGAATCAAGACCTATCTTCAATAAAATATCATAAGGGCGTATGGTCTATACCCACTGGTCTAGGGGTTCACTGGAAACCTAAAGCTGAGGCTAAACTGACAAATAACAGATGGGTGGGCTTTTTTGCTACTACAGGTATAAAATGGGAGAAGTTATTTTATAAGCATTATACATTTTCTGCTGGACTATTATGGGGGCTATTTTTACCTGATATGTTTATGGTGAAGAAAGAGATGCCATTCCATATAAATTTGGGGATCATCAATATCACCATACCTTTTAAAGTAGCACTTTTTTTACCTATGACCTCTTTACAGTTGGGTTACTTTTTCAATAGTAAGTGGCACTTCTCGTGTGGACTAATCTATTTTTATGCTTTGGAATGCAATATAAATTATTTACTTTCTTCAAAAATAGCTATTAATGGAAAACTTTGTCTTTTTCTAGATAAGTTTATAAAAAATCATGGCATACATTTAGGCTTTGCAAGCATAGGGATAGATTATAAATTATTTAGGTGATACAACAATATTTGTTCATAACAGTTTAAAAGGTAGCCGTTCAGCGCAGTGACAAAGGCTACGTAGAAAAAGTAAAAACGCTCCTTGTAAAATAGTTGCGATCAGCAAGCAGAACTTACAGCTGAAATAGAAAAACAGCAT
>NZ_JAACGD010000057.1 GCF_022810445.1 Candidatus Cardinium sp. cBcalN2
AAACAGTTGCCGGGAGGGATTGCAGAGAGGTTCCTGTTTTTCCAGCTGTAAACTAAGCTTTCTGATCGCACTTTTCTCATCAGCCCTTGATTTTTTGGCTACTTTTTAATCAAGCAAAAAGTAGCTTTAAAAAATTCATTTTTTACCAGTGTCATGAACAGATACAAAATTTTTCTATAAAAGTTTGTTAATCAATTGATTGCGCAAATTTACGCCATTGGAAAAATGTATACTATACCATAAAGGCTATTTGCAAAGTAGCGCCTAATCGCTTAGATTGAAATTAAAACAAAAAGGCATTTTTCCCCATTGTTAATAATCAATATGGCAAGTGTTAATAAAGTGATTATTTTGGGTTATCTAGGAAAAGATCCAGAAATACGCCACTTAGAAAGTGGGCGTATGCGTGTACAACTCACGGTAGCTACAGATGATAGTTACAAAACAAAAGAAGGTACCAAAATAAATCATACAGATTGGCACGATATAGTCCTCTGGACGCCCCATGCAGAAATTGCGGCCCAATATTTAAGTAAGGGTAGGCAAGTATATATAGAAGGCAAGTTAAATCATAGGCTCTATACAGATAAAGATGGAAACCAAAAATATATTACACAAATTGTTGGCCAACGATTTGTATTATTAGGTAGTGGGAAACCCAAGTCTCAAGGTGTGCAAGTCATCAATCACACGCCACACAATCAATCACTTAAAAATAAAGATATGGATGAACTACCCTTATAAGGTATGGGTGCAGCATTTGCTTTTTTGCAACAATCTTCTGTAACAGCTAATAAATAAATCCTTATATTTAATCGACTTGTTGTGAAATACATTTTTTGCTTATTTCTTTCATACCCTGCCATAGGGCCAAACAATACCCAAAAAAGTCTTTTTTTAAAATCAACTATTATTTTATTTTACTATGCGGTACCCAGAATTTGAATTTTTGAGCAGCCAAGCCTCACAAGTAGAACAAAGCTGTCATGTATTTGGTATCTTTGAAAAGCATGATACTACCCCGGATACCAGCCATCTGACTAGTGTACCTTTTTACCATGAGATCATAGCACCTTTGATAAAAGAATCCAGGTTTACTGGGAAACAAGGAACCACTGCCACAGCCAACTTGCTTCACTCGATAGGTAAAGTGATGCTTATTGGTTTAGGTAAGCAAGAAGTAATTGACCAAGAAACTATTCGACAAGCAGCCGCTACGGTTTACAGAACAGCTATTCAGTTACACACGCCATCCGTAGTTGTCGATTTTATAAGGCTATTAACCGACGAAAACCATTTAAAAGCCTTTGCTGAAGGTATCTTACTTTCTGCTTATGTAGATGAACGTTTTAAATCCAAAAAGGATACCATAACCACCTATCTTAAAAAGATATATCTACTAAATGCCAAAGCAGATGACCAAGTCATTCAACTAGCCCAAAAGATTACAACAGGGGCCAACCTAGCAAGAGACTTAGTAAATGCGCCAGCCAATTATGTAACCCCTTCCATGTTGGCCCAAACAGCCACTGACGTAGCCCAAAGACATGGCTTGGAGCTTACAATTCTAGAAAAAGAAGATTGCCAACGACTGGGTATGGGCGCTTATCTTTCCGTTACCCAAGGTTCTAGCCAACCACCCAAGTTCATTCATCTTTCTTATAAACCAAAATCAATTAATAGCCAATCTGATTTTAAAAAAATTGCCCTAATTGGTAAAGGGGTTACTTTTGATTCTGGTGGGCTGAATTTAAAGACAGGAAGTGCCCAGATTGAGCTCATGAAATTTGATATGGGTGGTGCGGCAGCCATGCTTGGTGCAGCAGAAGCTATTGGCGCTATTAAGCCGAATAAAGAGATCCATTTTATTATTGCTGCCACAGAAAATATGATTAATGGCAGCGCCACCAAGCCTGGTGATGTAGTAACGGCTTCTAATGGTAAAACCATTGAAATAGATAACACAGATGCCGAAGGAAGGCTTACCCTAGCCGATGCACTCGTCTATGCAGAAAAGCTAGGT
This sequence comes from Candidatus Cardinium sp. cBcalN2, assembly GCF_022810445.1. Classification (GTDB taxonomy): domain Bacteria; phylum Bacteroidota; class Bacteroidia; order Cytophagales; family Amoebophilaceae; genus Cardinium. The sequence continues at coordinate 2,024 of NZ_JAACGD010000057.1, forward strand.
GTAGATGCAATTGTCGATTTAGCTACTTTAACAGGAGCGATTATGGTTGCACTTGGCACACGTATAGCCGGTTTATTTAGCACCGATTCAAAACTGGTTAATAGCCTTATGACGGCTTCTCCAAGAACAGGTGAAAAAATTTGGCAAATGCCATTGGAAGCATCTTACTTACAAAGTATGGATTCCATTATTGCCGACATGCGTAATACAGGAAGCAAAAAAGGTGGTGGATCTATTACTGCTGCTCTATTTTTAAAGCAATTTATTCAAAAAACAGCTTGGGCACACCTAGATATAGCTGGTACCGTTTGGACAGATAAACCTTGGTCGTACCATAATGCAGGTGCGACAGGATTTGGTGTTCGTTTACTAGTAGATTGGGTACTAAATAGCTAATTATACGCTTTATTAACTGTATGACACTGCTAAAAAAACGTGCTTTACACAACTTTATTAACCCAAACACTTATGCCAAATACTATTATATGGGATGTATCCCCAGAACTATTTACTAAAGGTTTTTTAAACCTACGCTGGTATAACTTACTTTTTGCTACTGGTGTATTAGGCGGCCTCCCGCTTTGGTATCATATGTTTACCAAAGCGGGTAAACCAAGAGAAGAAGCTGACCGCGTTAAAGACTATATTGTACTGAGCGTATTACTGGGGGCTCGTTTGGGTCACGTCATTTTTTATGACTGGAATTATTACAAACATCACCTCTTAGAAATATTTTTACCTGTTACCTTCTCTCCTACCTTTAAAATAACTGGTTTCAGTGGTTTAGCCAGCCATGGAGCTGGTATTGCCATGGTACTTGCTATTGTTCTATACCTAAAACGAATTAAAGTTTCTCTCTTTCCTCCCCGTATCTATTTTAAAAATCGCTCTTCTTCTTTAACGTTTTTATGGATTGCTGACCATTTGTCTATTCTATTTCCTTTAGGTGGTGCACTGATTCGCATTGGTAATTTTATGAATTCTGAAATCATTGGCAAACCAACTGGAGTTGATTATGGTGTAGTATTTGTTAAAGAGTTACATGATGATTTATGCAAGCGGTATGCTACTAAAATTGATCATCTAACCATAGATAAAGCATCTAAAGCTCATATTCTACCCCTGAAAAGTAATTACCAACCTATTGCATTAGTTATGGCTTTTAAAGAAACCATGACAGATGAAAAAGCGATTAAAAATTTCCTGGAGCAATCTTTAAAAAATCACTTAGTCCAAAAAGCCCATTTTAGCCAAGCACCTAACATTTATGAAACCTATGCTACCCCGCTATGCTACAGTCTAGAAAAACAAGCTGGGAACTATCAAGCTACCGTTTATACCTGGGGTATTCCAAGGCATCCGGCACAGCTTTATGAATCCATTGCCTATTTCTTAGTTTTTATTATCCTACTTTTGTGGTGGTATCGAAAAGGTCAAACCATAGCACCTGGTCGCATATTTGGCGCACTTATAATAACAGCCGCTTGCATTCGTGTCTTTTGCGAATGTTATAAAGAAAATCAAGTTGCATTTGAAAACGACATGTGGTTGAATATGGGTCAGTTGCTTAGCTTACCTTGGGGAATAGCAGGACTATTTTTAATATTTCGCAGGAGCACTAAAGCAGCTCAAAAAAAAAAAACTTAGGATACCCATACTGAACCAACAAATCGGTTTACAGCTTATCAAAAGAGAATATATTGTGTAACAACTTTATTGAAAAATTGTTTAGATATTTATATATTAACAATCATAGCCAAAAAATTATTGGCTAAATTGAGCGGATTGTCTGCCACAGACCATAATCAATATTTAGCCATTTGAAAAATATAATAAAAGAAGCCCATAACGTAAACGAACGCATTACTGCACCAGAGGTCCGTTTGGTTGGTGATAATGTGGTTACTGGTGTTTATGCTCTTCGTGAAGCTTTAGCCATTGCGGCCAAGCAAGAACTTGACTTAGTAGAAATTGCCAAAGGAGCTGACTTTCCTATTTGTAAGGTAATGGATTATGCTAAATTTAAATACTTACAAAAAAGGAAGCATAAAGAAATAAAAAGCAATGCACAAAAAATCATTATAAAAGAAATTCGTTTTGGTCCCAACACAAGTGATCATGACTTCGACTTCAAGTTAAAACATGCCATTAACTTTTTACAAGCTGGTGCTAAAGTAAAAGTTTGCGTTAAATTTGTAGGGAGAGAAATTATGTTTAAAGAAAGAGGCGAGTTGATTTTGCTTAGGTTTTCCCAAGGATTAGAAGCCTATGGGAAAGCAGAGCAACTACCTAGACTAGAAGGAAGAAAAATGAGTCTAACCATAGCCCCATTGATGATTAAAAAGTAAAAAAAGCTGCTGTGATACTTTTTTATTGATAAAAAAGTGATATAAAAGTTGATGTGGACAGCTAAGCTGAACAAAAAACGCTAAGCCTAAACAAGCAAAAGTATTTTATTATTTTCTGAAGATTTTTTAGTATATTCAGTGTTTATATGGAGCTTGTTTTCGAATAGCTGGAACAATTCAGCTGTATTCCTAAGCAAAGGGTTCTCAATACAATTTATTTACTACTTTTGCTGTTAAGTAAAAAAGCCTTTTCTTTAGTTAAAAACATTATACTTTCGTTATAAACAAATATATGCCAAAAGTTAAAACACATTCTGGTTCAAAAAAAAGATTCCAAGTAACGGGTACAGGCAAAATTAAGCGAAAACATGCTTTTAAAAACCATTGCTTAGCAAAAAAAATTAAAAGCACAAAGCAAAAAAGGCATCTTACCCACACTACACTGGTACATGAAACCAATGCACCAACTATTCTAAAACTATTAGCGATGTAAAGCGATGTAAATAGACCATCAACTGTATGCATTCAAGGCTATGGCAGTTCTAAAACGCCCCTTGTAAAATAGTTGCACTCAAAAACTGACCGTTTCAACTGAAATAAAAAAACAGTTAAAAAAACGCTAAAGAGCGGGCTCTGTTTTTCCAGTTGTAATAACCACTATCCGCAACTTTTTACCCAGGGCTTGATTTTTTATCCGCTTTTTTATCAAGAAAAAAGTGAAATAAAAAAGCCTTGTTTATGAATGTCGTTAATAGATACTATCAACTTATAAATTACAAGAAAACATGCCAAGATCAGTTAATTCCGTAGCATCAAAAGCACGTAAAAAGCGGGTATTAAAATTAGCAAAAGGTTATTGGGGCAAAAGAAAAAATGTTTGGACAGTAGCTAAGAATGCTGTTGAAAAAGGCCTCTTGTATGCTTATAGAGACCGGAAAACAAAAAAAAGAACTATAAGAGCCTTGTGGATACAACGTATCAATGCAGCAGCTCGCCTCCATGGCATGGCTTATGCTCAGTTTATGGGTAAGCTCAAGCAAAGCAATATGGATATGGATAGAAAAACACTAGCTGATCTGGCTATGAACCATCCAAGCGCTTTTGAGGCTATTATACAAAAAGTAGCTTAGATTTTCGTGATTTATCTCCATACGGTTCAATAGATAAGCCAAGGAAAAGGAGTAATATGATTGAAAAATTAAAATCCATCAAAGAACGGTTTCAAGAAGTAGAAGCAGCTATTTATCAACCAGAGGCCTTAAATGATATGAAGGCCTATGCAGCACTGAATAAGGAATATAGAAAGCTATCTAAAATTGTTAATTTATATAATGATTATGAACTCGTATTAGAAAATATAAAAGAGGCAAAAGAGGTATTAAATCTTGAAAAAGAAGAAGCTTTTCGTGATATTGCTAAACAAGAGTTAGGATCTGCCTTAGATAAAAAATCCAACCTAGAAGCACAGCTACGTGATGCCCTTACGCCAAGTGATCCCAATAACAGCAGAAACATTGTTCTAGAAATCCGAGCCGGCATTGGTGGAGATGAAGCCGCTATTTTTACGGGAGATCTTTTTCGTATGTATAAGCGTTTTGCAGAAAAGATGAAATGGGATTTTTCTACTGTATATACAATAGAAGGAACTGCTGGTGGATGGAAAGAAATTGTCTGTACCATAGCGGGCGAAGATGTATATGGGCTTATGAAATATGAGTCTGGCGTACACCGTGTCCAAAGAGTGCCTACGACTGAAACACAAGGCCGTATCCATACTTCAGCCGCTAGCGTAGTCGTATTACCAGAAGCAGGGGATGTTGAAATCAACTTAGATTTAAATGATGTACGCAAAGATACTTTTTGCTCTTCCGGTCCAGGTGGCCAGTCCGTAAATACTACCTATTCAGCCGTACGCCTAACCCACATTCCCACTGGACTGGTGGTATCCTGTCAAGATGGGAAATCACAAATCAAAAATTATGAAAAAGCCTTAAAGGTATTACGCTCCCGTCTTTATGATATGGAAGTTAAAAAACAACAAGAGGCGATTGGTATAGAACGCAGATCTATGGTCAAAAGGGGAGACAGAGGAGATAAAATCAGAACCTATAACTTTCCTCAGGCTCGTGCAACAGACCATCGGATTGGCTATACCGAACATAATTTAGCCGCTATATTAGATGGTGCCATATTGGATATGATCAAGGCATTGCGTGTGGCAGATAATGCAGAAAAATTACAGGCAGGTAACGAAGGTAGCCTGTAACCCATAGAGAAAGTAACCGTTTAGCCAATGACGTCAGCTTAATTGGTATATTTTATAGCCTTTATTTGTTTCCGTTCACCCAATAGCGTCAACTTAAGATATATATTTAATTGATTACTAGATACAATGATATATAAAAACGCCCCTTGTAAAAAGCTGCGATCAGAAAGCTCAGCTTATAGATGAAAAGAAAAACAGTTTTGTTTGAAGCCCGCGCAGCGGGCGAGTTCTATTTTTCCAGCTGTAAGCTGAGCTTTCAGCAGTTTTTTGCACAGGGCTTGATTTTTTGATTACTTTTTTATCAAGAAAAAAGTAAGAGAAAAACATCTTATTTGCCACTGACTTGAACAGGTACTTTTTATCAGCGCTTGATTGTTTGGCTACTTTTTGATCAAGCAAAAAGTAACTTTAAAACATTCATCTTTTACTAGTGTCATGAACAGATACTAAAAAAGTGGAGAAAAAAGTCAACCCCTCTGTAAAAAGATTTGGAAATCACCTATTAAAGCTAGAAAAACAGAACTTAGCCGTTTAGTGGGTTCAAAAAAACTGTTTTGCTAATCAATGCTAATACGTGATTACTTATTGCAACTATTCTACAAGAGGCTTTTTTCCTAGAACCGCCATAGTCTTAAATGGATATAGTTGTCTATCTTCCTGAAATAGATTGATTTAAGGGTATCTGTTCATGACACTGGTAAAAAATGAATCTTTATTGTTACTTTTTTCTTGATAAAAAAGTAACCAAAAAATCAAGCCCTCAGTAAAAAGTTGCAGCAATCACCTGTTAGAGCTGTAAAAACAGAACTCACCCGCTGCGCGGGTTCAAACAAGCTGTTTTTCTAATCAGCTTTAATAGGTGATTGCCC
>NZ_JAACGD010000058.1 GCF_022810445.1 Candidatus Cardinium sp. cBcalN2
TACTTGATGGATATCACATACCATATAGCATGCTGCCTTATCAGCCGTATCGATTGTTTCTACTAACAGCCTAGGGGGGGTACCTATTTCTTGAGATAAAGCCACCTCTATTTTACGCATGAGTCTATCTAAGGTAATTTGAGTAGGTTGCAGCAAAGCATGCTCTTTAACTTTTTCTCTTCTATTAAAATAGGTGACCCAATCGTAAAACTTATTAATAATGCTTTGAAAGTCTTCCTTAAAAAGGGGCGTATCTTTATCTAAAAAGGAAATAGACTCCTCCACTTTACGGACTACTTGCGCTAAAATAAAACCATAACTTTTAGCAACAGGCGCACGATTAGAAGGCACCAAAGCCGCATCATAGAGAGAGGCTTTGAGTTGTTGGGCCTCCCTAATTTTTACTTGATTATTCAGGTAAAGAATTTGGCTTGTACAACTACCTAGTTTGACTTTAAAGAAAATAGTGATGGCAAATGTGAATAGAGTAGCTATAAATAGTGGGAAGAGAGTAGATAATAGTGGGCAAGGCACCCCAATAAGAACGAGGTAAATAGAGGCTAATAATGTAGTAGCCACAACTCCTATGGACAGGTAGAGCGGTAAGAACCATAAGATTAGTGTAGAATGGGTTAAAAACAAGAATATAGTAAAAATCGGATCCAGCAGATGGTAGCAGTTCCAAATGGTATTTCCAGGAAGATAAATCACTAGCCATATTAGCCAGCATAGGCCAATACACCAGCTTGGAATGACGCTTATCTTTTTCGAGATATCATAAAGAAATGGATAGCCTATAAAAAAAGCGGCTACAACCAGCTGCACCATAAGCCAAGAACTATTATGGGCAATAGGCGCTATAAAATGGGTCAATAAGCTAGTAATCGCAAGATAGAATCCGGTACATACGATGGTGGTGTGACTTGGTTTGAGCTTAGCCAAAGTAGCGCTTCTATTAGCCCAACCATTTTTAATGGCTTCTTTGCGTTCTGCACTTCTTCGGGCCTTGGCTTGTTGCATTTGTTTAAAATGAGTATCTGGGCCAACCCAACCGGCACTTTCTGGTTGTTTGAACAGGTAGTGAGCGGCCATCATGGCTAGGCCATTGGCTAGCATAGCAAGAAAAGAGCCATCCATCCCTGTTGAAGAGTTAACCCATTTATTCCAAGCCAAAATAGTTATTATGCCTGTAGCCATACCAATTAGAGCGGTACGGGAAGTGCCTCGAAATCCGAAAACAGCTAAAATAAAGGGGGCAACTATAGTAGGTATAAAACAAGCAAGAGACCAGTAAAATAATTGTAACAGATCTTGACAGCTAAAAGCCAACAGCATAGCCAAAATACCCACTACTAGTGTCGTCCACCTGGCTATTTTAAGCTGACACGAATCAGCAATTTCTTTATTTTTTTGTAGGCTTTTTAGTATATCATGGCTCACCATAACGGCGCAACCATTCAAACAAGAATCAGCTGTAGACATGGCCATAGCAAGTAGACCAATCGCAAGGGACCCTTTAAAAAAGGGCGGAATATGCGACATGATATAGGGCCAAATATTTTCTTTCTGTAAATCAGTTGCTCCAATAAAAACAAATAAGCCAACTAGGATAATGAAAAAAGTTATAATAATATTAAAGAGAGTTGCATACGAAAAAACCTTTTGGGCCTGGACCGAATTGGAGCTCATATATACTCGGTGCATAAGTTGAGGTTGTATGTAAGAAGTTATACAGGATAGCAAGAGTAGAAACATATCTAATAACCTACTGTCTAATAACCTACTGTTAGAATAAAACAAATTCTTAAACTGAAATTTAACTTGACTCTGTATTATAGGCATCATAGTCGAAATGGATTTTCCTGTTTTTACAAACATAAACCAGGCCAAGAGAGGAATAATAATTGAAAAGGTGATAAATTGTAATACATCTGTATAGGTAACGGCACGAATACCTCCAAAAGTGGAATAGAAAATAAGTAGTAAGGTAGCCAGGATAGTAATTAGAAAAGGGTTAACCAAGTTGACACACATGCCAATAGCTTCACTGATTACAAGGATTTGGGACGTAATCACAACAATCCCACCACAAATCCCAACTATGGCACCCATAATCCTTGGATACTTACCATAGGTACTACCTATTGTTTCTGCCATGGAAAGATGCTGCATAAATGGCCCCATACGCAAAGCTAACTTACCAATAATCCACAAACCAAAACAATCTAAAAGCAAAATAACTATCCAAGATGTTCCTATCTCATAAACAGTTTGTACGTTACGGACCAAGCCCCCCCCACTATACAAAGTGGCTAAGACCGTAGCCACCAAAGTAGCGGTAGCAAATTGCTTATTACCTACTGCATATTCTCGAAAATTTGTTTTTTTTCTACTGAAATAAATCCCTACTGCCAAGGTTAATACCAAAAAAGCTGCCACTATGTATAAGGGCATATTCAAGTAAATCATAAAAAAATTAAGAATTTTAAAAAATAGTTAGAGGACTGATGCATCTCATATCATAACAATTTATTTTTACAAATCAAAAAAATATCCTAAACTTAGCGCAAAAGTTTTCTATTTATTCACCGGTATGATACCGTTAAGAAAAAACGTCCCTTGTAAAATAATTGAGCTGAGAAATCACCTCTTAGAGCGGGTCAGAACAATGTTTCCGTCGTTCACCACTATGGCTTATGCTAGGAAAAAAACGCGCCCTTTGAAAAAAGTGCGATCAGAAAGCGGCGTTTACAGATGAAAAGAAAAACAGTTTCCGGGATGGATTGGAGAGAGGTTCCTGTTTTTCCAGCTGTAAACTAAGCTTTCTGAACGCACGTTTTTCAAAGAGCGCGTTTTTTTCCTAGCATAAGCCATAGGGGTGAACGGTATCAAGTATTC
>NZ_JAACGD010000059.1 GCF_022810445.1 Candidatus Cardinium sp. cBcalN2
TTCGTACATAAGCCGTAATGTATTTTTATCTTACTTTTTTCGTATTTGTGCATGACACTGGTAAAAAATGAATTTTTATTGTTACTTTTTTCTTGAAAAAAAAGTAACCAAAAAATCAAGCCCTCCATAAAAAGTTGCGGCAATCACCGCTTGCAGCTGATCAGGAAAACAGTTGCAGAGGGGAATGGCAGGGAGGCTCTTGTTTTTCCAGCTGTAAGCGGTGATTGCTGATCGAAACTATTTTACAAGGGGCGTTTTTGCTTTTTCTACGTAGCTTTGCCACTGCGCTTCTAAGAAACTAGCGTTAAGCTAGTTTCTTTTTTAGGTATAACCAACCCCAGTGGGTAAAAGCTGAACGGCTACTTAATTATAGGCCTACCAGGTTCCCCAGTAGACAGCTTCGATTGGATTTTAAAATATATTTTAGTATGTTAATGAGAATATTAGCCTATTTAAGGACTAGTATAGTATTGTATGATGTTGAACTTATATCTATAAAGTTTAGCATGAATATAAATGATAGATAATAAAAAACGATAAACCTAAAAAAACAGATCTACATGAGTAAAACTAAAGCAATCCATAAGCATTTTATCTTTTCAAAGACCATATTACCGAGCATTGGTGCCCTATTGTTAGCTACACAAACCGGATGTACTGGAGTAGGCAAGAGTTTGGGAGTGCAAGGAAGTAATCAGGAAGGTAATGTTGTTTTAACTTATAATATAGCACAAGATAATGTGCATAAAAATCAACATACTGCATATGATAAAAATCATGAACAAAGTGGTAATACGACAAATAGTGAGTCCGACGATGAATTCAAGATTACCATAGTAGCTAAAGCGCCACCTTTAAATCACATAGAAAACATTAATATTTCTATTAATCTTTGTTCACATAAGGTGAATAACTCAATAAGTGCTACTAGCCCAATAAGCTCAAGTGATAGAAAAAAACCCGAGGTACCACCAAAACCAATCCAATCAACAGTTTCGAGCCCTCAACCTAGTTCTGATAAACAAGCTTCTTTCTGTTGTTCATCTTCTGAAAGTAGTGATTCAGATCTCAGATCCAACTTGCTGGCTGATATTATAAAAGCGGGTGGTAGACCCAATAAGAAAAAAAAGAAGCTAACGTTTAGTTCATCCACTGAAAATAGTGATTCAGATCTTAATAAAAATCTGCTCTCTGAGATTAGAAAAGCAAAGGGTAAGCCGAGAAAAAAAGGCAGGACTACATGATATAAAAATGCATCTCTAAGTGTTTCCGTTCACCACTATGGCTTATGCTACGAAAAAACGCACCCTTTGAAAAAAGTGCGATCAGAAAGCGGAGTTTACAGATGAAAAGAAAAACAGTTGCCGGGAGGGATTGCAGAGAGGTTCCTGTTTTTCCAGCTGTAAACTAAGCCTACAGTAACTTTTTTCATCAGCGCTTGACTTTTTGGCTACTTTTTGATCAACCAAAAAGTAGCTTTAAAAATTCATTTT
>NZ_JAACGD010000006.1 GCF_022810445.1 Candidatus Cardinium sp. cBcalN2
TGCGCTGAACGGCTACGATTTAAGGTTTCCAAGAGGCTTGTCTAATGACTTTAATGCTAACAAAATAGTGCTTTACTACTTCCTGGCTACCTAGTTAAATCAAAGGCTTGCGCAGTAACTGTTTTGTGTACTACCGAAATACGTTCCTTTATAAAATTGATAGCCCTATCGTTGCTCAAGTGATTATGCATCTTAGTGTAATATTGATTCCCTTCCTTCCCTTTTAGAAAAGCAAGCGCACCTGCATGAATCATATCATCATTAGCTTCTAACGCTAAACCACTGTTATGGGCATAATCGAGATAAGCTCGCTTGGTTTCATCTACTATATCTGAAGAACTAACAGCCAGATCATTTTGACGCACTATGCTACCTAGCAAGATTTCCCACTTTAAAGTTTCTTCATGAGCATCATAGTAATCTTCTATTTGCTTTAGCGTTGACTGTGGATTATTAAAAGCAAGCCACTTTTTAAGAAAAGATTCTGGTAAATGGACTGGATTATGTTTAAAAAGTTCCTTGCGTAGGTCCTCATAGAAGGCATGACGTGCTTCCGTACGTTTGTCGAATAAAATAATTTTAGCAATAGCTTCTCTAAATGCACTTTCAGTAGTTGCAACCCTTTCTCCTAATACAAGGTCAAAAAGACGAGATTCAATAGGTGCTGGAACAACATGGATAATCTTGGTAATTGTAAAAATAGCTGGCCAAGCAGACTTATACCGTTTAAAGGTAATCAACTCAGCAAAACTTATACCTAAAAGAGCCGTAAAATGGCTTTGTAACATCTCCTCTCTTACGGTTACTTTATCACCAACACGACGCCCTATTAGGGGAGGGCTTAAATGATCAGGAACGTGCATAACAGATATACGAATATCTAGACCAACTTCCCCTTTACTATCTGTCAGAGACCCATATAATATAGCTTCCTTGGTAGTTTCTTCAAGGGGAACAGCTTGACCATGAACAATCTGCAACGCCTGTAAAAATTCATCTACTAATTTAGGGTCCACATGATCTACTTCAAACTCAGTAACACAAATATCAGGACCTAATGCAATAGAACGTTCTTCCATTAAGCCAACTTCATAAGAGAAAGTAAATGTATCTTGGGTGGTAAAATCTATTTCTTGAGAAGGTGTGATAAAAAGAGGTTCTATAAAAATAGGAATACGCTCTTGTACAATATAATCCTTTAAAGCAGCTACAGCGATTGTATTCAGTTCTTGAGCAAGAATAGAAGGACCATACATCTTTCTAATCAGATCTACAGGGGCTGCTCCCAGTCTAAACCCCTTTAAACGAACCGTTTGAGCATAATGCTTTAGTTTTTTTTCAACAGCTGACTTGTAATCAGGTTCATGTAAGACAATCGAAATAACCCCATGATTGGGATTAATCTTGTTAAACTGAATATCCAAGGTAAAACAGATTTATAAAGAATAAGATAAAAAACAACTGCTTTTAGATTAACTAATAAAAACATACAAAAAAGTACGGATGAAGGGACTCGAACCCCCACACCTTACGGTACTAGATCCTAAGTCTAGCGCGTCTACCAATTCCGCCACATCCGTAAAAAAGGAGAAAAACGACTCTCCTACAAAAATAGAAAAAACAAGTTGCTCAAGCAAATAGCAAACAAAGCCCGATGAGCATTTTAGCTAATGCATAGTAGTAAAATGACCAAGAAATATACTATTCAATATGAAGTCTATAAGGAAGCATTGCTTGTAACCCATAGGACTTAGATAAAACTTGGTAATGATGCAGTATAGGATATGCTTGCACAAGAGAATCTAATAGCTGAATTTGCAGATTATTAGTAGTATAGCTTAGCAACTGTTCCAATTTTGTTTTAGGGCGAGGAAAATAACAAATAGTATACTTTTGAGTCAATTGAGCTAAATCGGCTGCTTTAGCAATGGCTGCTTGTAATCCACCCAATTCATCAACTAGGCCATTATTTTGGGCTGCTGAACCCGTATATATCCTACCACCAGCCAATGCTTCTACACAAGCCAAGCTTAGCCCACGCCCAATGGACACCTTACGTAAAAAATCATCATAACCTGCCTGTAATATTTTATACATAAATTTAGACTCTTGCTGAGAACAACTTAATCTAGGAGATAAAAAATCTGCAGAAGGAGCTGTTTTGACAACATCACTGTGAATGCCTATTTTATTCATTAATTCAGCTGGGTCAAATAACAGACCAAAAATACCAATCGAACCTGTGATAGTAGTGGGCTGGGCAAAAATATAGTTGCAAGGAGCAGCAATATAATACCCACCAGAAGCAGCTACATTAGACATAGAAGCCACAACTGGCTTAACGGATGTAAGCTCTTTTATGGCATTCCACATAATATCTGAAGCAATAACACTACCACCTGGTGAATTAATCCGCAATACTACACTTTTTATGCTACTATTTTGTTGAATGGCTTTTAGCGTTTTAACAAAATCATGCGCACCCACATAACCTAAGCTACTTGGTCCTTCGATGATCTGGCCTTCGGCAACTACAACGGCAATTTTATGATTCAAATTAGATGAGCTTTCTGAAGCAACATAAGGCTTATAGCCTACCAAGTCAGGAGATTTTAGTTTTTCTTTTAGCAACTTTTTAGCATCCGTTGCATAGCCGACTTTAGTAATAAAGCCAGCACAAAGGGCATCACTAGGCAATACAGCTGAAAGGTTAAGGGCATGTTCTTTGAGTGCCGAAACCGTTATACCTCTAGCCTTACCTACCTTGGTTAAAAAGTGCTCATAGGAAGCATCCAGATATGCCTTTGTTTGCTTTTTACTCTCTTCACTCATTTTAGTCAAACAAAAAGGTTCTACTGCACTTTTATAGGCACCAACACGGAATATGATAGGCTTTACAGAAATATGCTCAAACAATTTTGTATAAAAATGAATAGTTGCAGAAAAGCCATTGAATGCTAAGAGTCCACTGGGGTTTAGTATGATTTCATCTGCTATAGAAGCCAGATAATAGGATTTTTGTGTATAGCTATCTGCATAAGCTATGATGGTTTTACCCTGCTGTTTAAAAGCCAATAAAGCTTCTCTAATTTCTTCTAGAACGGCCCAACCAGCATCCAGAGCAGATAAATCTAAATGGATAGCAGCAATACGACGATCGTGGGTTGCCTGATCAATAGCCTTTAGGACCACTTTAAAATTGATCATTCTTTCATTGGATCTAAATAATGAAATGGGCATCCACTCAACCACTCGCCCCCTTATATCGAATAATACAGCTGAATTGTTTTTTATTTTAGTAGAAGCTGTAGAAGTTAATTTTAAAAATATAAAAATAACTATCAAACTTAACGATAATAAAGAAATTAAAAAACCTACAGCAATGGTAAATACTTGCTTTATAAAGCGCTTTATGGTCATTTTTGATTAATGCGAAATGGGCTCTGAGACATCAAGTGCAGCTACAAAGTCAACAAGGAAAATTTATCTATCTACATTAAGCACAATAACTATCTTTTTTGTACTTTCGTGGGCCTGCGCGGACTTGAACCGCGGACCTCTACATTATCAGTGTAGCGCTCTAACCAGCTGAGCTACAGGCCCTTCAAAATCTATAATCTCCTAGGGCAACTATTTTGACATAAACTGCCAGGACAGCTAATTTACGCATATATTCTCTATATACCCAATAAATAGCTGAATAAATGTTTACTTTAAACTATTTTTTCTGCTCAATCATAAGCAATCATTTCTTTATGCATAGAAAATGCCAATTTTAAACGTAGCTTTGTAGCAAACAAACTATTGGATCTTATTTATGTTACAAATTGGCGATTGTCTGTTAGGTGATTTTCCACTTTTATTGGCACCTATGGAAGATGTTAGTGACCCCCCTTTTCGTGCTATATGCAAAGCACATGGGGCAGATCTGATGTACACAGAATTTATTTCCTCTGAAGGACTAATTAGAGACGCTACTAAGAGTGTAAAAAAGTTAGAAATATATGAAGCAGAACGGCCTATTGGCATACAAATTTTTGGAGATGTCATCGAGGTCATGCGAGAAGCAGCTGCTATTGTAGAAAAGGCACAGCCTACTTTATTAGATATCAACTATGGTTGCCCTGTTAAACAGGTAGCCTGCAAAGGAGCAGGGGCTGGTATTCTTTTAAATCTTCCTAAGATGCAGGCCATGGCTGCAGAAATTGTCAAGCAAGTGGGCATTCCTGTTACAGTTAAAACACGTTTAGAATGGGATCACGAATCGATTAGAATTGTAGAGGTTGTACAACGCCTTCAAGATGTTGGGGTGCAAGCTGTAACCATTCATGGAAGAACCCGACAACAAATGTACAAAGGATCGGCAGACTGGAGCTATATTGGAGCCGTAAAAGCAGATCCCAGTATTCATATTCCTATCTTTGGGAATGGTGATATTGACACGCCTGCAAAGGCAGTGGCTTACAAAAAGCAATATGGAGTGGATGGTATCATGATTGGGCGTGCCAGCATTGGCTATCCTTGGATTTTTAGAGAAATCAAACACTACCATACAAACGGTACACTACTACCCCCTCCTACCCTAGCAGAACGAATTGAAACAGTAAAAAAACATTTGTTACACTCCATAGAGTGGAAAGGAGAACGAACAGGTATACTAGAGATGAGACGCCACTATACCAATTATTTCCGAGGGGTAGCAGGTATAAAGCAGTATCGATCGAGCTTAGTAACTGCTAATGACTATAGAACTATATCTGATCTTTTGGATGAAATCATAGAAAAAGTAGCCAATGAAGTCTAGTCTTTTCCTGTACTACCATGCCCACCTACTCCCCTAACAGTTTGATCAAGCATCGATACTACTTTCCAAGTAACTGATTCATAGCTAGATACCACTAGTTGCGCGATTCTATCGCCATCTTGGACCATAAAAGGCTGATCAGAAAGATTGATCAGTAATACTTTTATGGTACCTCTGTAATCTGCATCAATCGTTCCTGGGCTATTTAAAACAGTAATGCCATGGTGCAATGCCAAACCACTACGTGGTCTTACTTGTGCTTCATACCCTTGCGGTAAAGCAATGGAAATACCCGTACTAATGAGCACCCTTTGCCCAACAGGAAGTGAAATAGGAAAAGGGATAAAAGCACGCAAATCCATACCGCTAGCTCCTAATGTAGCATAGGCAGGCAATGGATGGTTCGATTGGTTAATAATTGGAACTTCCATATCATACAAATGATTTAAAAGACTTACAGATTTCTAGCATCTATTCACCACTATGGCAGAAATACGCCAAAAAAGAAAAAAACGCTCCTTGTAAAATAGTTGCGACTAGAAAGCGCCCCTTATAGCTGGAAACACAGAACTTGCCCGCTTTGCGGGCTTCAAACAAGCTGTTTTTCTATTCCAGCTGTAAGGGGCGCTTTCAGCAACTTTTTAC
>NZ_JAACGD010000060.1 GCF_022810445.1 Candidatus Cardinium sp. cBcalN2
TTTATAAAAAAGTAACCAAAAAATCAAGCCCTCAGTAAAAAGTTGCGGCAGTCACCTATTAGAGCTGGAAAAACAGAACTCACCCGCTCCGCGGGTTCAAACAAGCTGTTTTTCCAATCAGTTCTAATAGGTGACTGCTCATCGCAACTATTTTACAAGGGGCATTTTGCCTAGAACAGCCATAGCCTTGAATGCATACAAAACCTCTCCCTTGAACAGCTACCCAAAAAATTTAGTTAACAATTCTTTTTAACTACCCCACCCCTCTCGGTCTAAACTACGGTATTGAATAGCTTCTGCTAAATGCAGTTCTGATATATTTTCACTTCCTGCCAAGTCAGCAATTGTTCTGGCTACTTTTAAAATTCTTTCGTAGGCCCTTGCCGACAGTCCTAACTTTTCCATAGCTACCTGCAATAGCTTTTGTCCGGCCTTTGAAATAGGACAAAACACTTTAGTCATGGTAGAGGACATTCGTGCATTGGTATAGAGTTGTATATGACCTTGAAAACGTTTTTCCTGTATCTTTCTTGCTTGAACAACACGTGCTCGAATCAGCTGACTGGCTTCATTTCTTTTCGAAGCAGTCAGTTCTTCAAAGAGTACAGGTACTACTTCTACATGGAGATCTATTCTATCTAATAGTGGTCCGCTCACCTTATTGAGATAGCGCTGTACACTAACCGTAGTACAAACACATTCTTTTGCAGGATGATTGTAATAGCCACAAGGACAAGGATTCATGCTTGCAATAAGCATAAAGTTAGCAGGGAACTCAATAGAAAACTTAGCCCTTGAAATCACTACTTTCCCATCTTCCAAAGGTTGTCGCATGACTTCCAATACGCTCCGTTTAAACTCTGGTAATTCATCCAAAAAAAGAATCCCATGATGGGCCAAAGAAATTTCACCCGGTTGCGGAAAAGTCCCCCCTCCTACTAATGCTACATCGCTAATCGTATGATGAGGTGCTCGAAAAGGTCTTGTCGACAATAAGCCATAACTACTATCCATGCGGCCTGTTACAGAATAGATCTTAGTGGTTTCTAGTGTTTCAGCTAAGGTAAAAGGAGGTAAAATAGAGGGCAAACGCTTAGCCAACATCGTTTTACCTGCTCCAGGAGGCCCAATCATAATCACATTGTGGCCACCAGCTGCTGCAATTTCTAAGGCTCTTTTGATATTTTCTTGCCCTTGGACATCTGCAAAATCCACTGCATAAGCATCTGACTGCGCTTCAAAGAGTTTACGTGTATCTACTTCTACAGGGTGAATGGTGCGTTCTCCTGCTAAGAATGCAATCGCTTCTGTAATGTGGTTGACGGCAATGACCGCTATTTTACTTACAATCCCACCCTCTGGTCCATTCTTTTCTGGCACAATGATACCTTGAAATCCATTTTTATGCGCTTCAATAGCAATCGGCAATACCCCTTTTACCGGCCTGAGCACGCCATCTAATGCCAATTCACCCATAACGATATAGTTGGCTAATCGAGATAAGTTATATTGTTCTGAGGCATGTAAAATAGATAAAGCAATGGGTAAGTCATAAGAAGCACCTTCCTTGCGGATATCGGCTGGTGCAAGGTTTACAATGACACGCTGGCGGGGCATGGTACATTTAATCTGTTTTAATACCGATTCTATGCGGTGTTGACTCTCTTTAATGGCACTATCTGGCAGCCCTACCATAAATAGGCTGGTCCCAGTCACAATGCTTACTTCTATGGATATAATAAAAGCATTTACACCATATACGGCACTGCTAAAAGATTTAGTGACCATTTTTTATAAAAAAATATGAGCCTTGCGGAGAAACGTTACTGCTGCTGACATAAGCATTGCTCAGAAAAAAGCTTATGCCACAACAATAAGGTAATAATTTTTTTTCCCTTTTTGTACCAATAGATAACGATCATGTAACAAAGTAAAATCAGGTTTTTGGTAAGGATCTCTTAGCAATATCTTATTTACCTTGATACCAGCTGAGGCGATTATACGTCTTGCTTCTGACTTAGAAGGCATAATCATATTATTTGTAGCAACAGATAATAAAGAAACGATGGAGTCTACCTCACTTAAGGCAGTTTTTGTAATATGCACCTTAGGTATAGTGGCACAAACATTTAATAACCCATCTTCGCTTAGGGCATAGAGCGCATCTGCTGAAGCAGTATGACCAAAAAGAATAGTACTGCAGACTATGGCTTGGTTACAGGCCTCTTCCGAATGAACCATGGTGGTTACCATCTTGGCTAATGTTTGCTGTAATAGTCTGATTTCAGGCTTGGTCTGATGGGCCAAAATCATGGCTTCTACTTCCTCTTGTTTGCAACAGGCAAATATCTTAATCAATTTTTCTGCTTCATGATCTCCAACATTCAATAAAAACTGGTACATTTCATAAGGGGAGGTTTGTGCTGGATCTAGCCATATATTTTTGCCAGAAGCTGTCTTGCCAAACTTTGTGCCGTCCGAACGAGTAAGGAGCGGGGCAGTTAGTGCAAATGCTTGATATTGTGATTTTTTACGAATAAGCTCTACACCAGTAGTTAAATTGCCCCATTGATCCGACCCGCCCATTTGTAAGGTTACATTTTTATGTAGATAGAGATAATAAAAATCATATCCTTGTAATAGTTGATAAGCAAATTCAGTATAAGAAATACCAGTTTCTATGCGTTGTTTTACGCTATCTTTAGCCATCATATAGCCAATAGGTATATGTTTACCTACCTCACGCAAAAAACCTAGGAAAGAGAAATCTTTAAACCAATCAAAATTATTTAACAAGAGAGCCTTGTTTGGACCAGTAGAAAAATCTAAAAACTTTTCTAATTGCTTTGCAATAGAGGCCTCATTGTAACGCAATACTTCTTCCGTTAAAAAGGTACGTTCTTGGCTACGTCCAGAGGGATCTCCAATCATGCCCGTAGCACCACCTACTAGTGCAATAGGTTGATGACCTGCTTCTTGGAAGTGCTTTAATAGCATAATAGTAACCAAATTGCCCAAATGTAAAGAAGGAGCAGAAGGGTCAAAACCAACATACCCGGTAGTCATACCTTTAGCCAGATGCTGGACTATACCTGGAACCATATCATGGATCATACCACGCCAGGTTAAGCTAGCTATAAAATCTTTCATGTAATCAAAAAATAAACTATCCTAAGGTAGTTAATCTTAAAAAGAATCACAATAGAATGCGCTTGTAATCCCCTTATGCTGATGGATTCTCTTAAGAGGAATGGAGCATAAAATTGTTTAACCAAATTATTTTATGTAAGTTAAAACAGTAAAAAACATATTACTCAAGCTAAGTTTAGCATGGTTGTTAACTTTATTTATGCTGACAACTTTGCAGGAAAGATGCAGTGCAAGATCCCAATCTAATAGATGCAATCTAGCCAACGGATCGACGTTTAGATTACTAAAAGTAGCGTTTCGAACGCAACGCTGTTAAAAAATAATGCTGCTATGGCTACTATTTTCAATAACTTTTTAGTCATATATGGGCGTTTTACAGCTCTGCTACTTGCTGTAGATAGTATATCGTGTCAATGTAAAAACGCAGAAGCTTACAAGAAGATCAATCCTGTTCTTGAAAGAAAAGAAAAAAAATCCTGCCCTACACAGAATGCCTCTATTGCTTCTAATGCACCGGCAACTATTCAAAAATCGGCTGAAATAAATGTTCAAGGCAATTTTACCAACTCAAGTAATGATTCTCTAAAAGTGGAAGAGCCTCATCAGGATGAAAGCGCCATGGGTCAATTGGCACAAGCAGATCAAAGAAATGTTCAGCCAAGTTTTACCTTAAAAGACATTACCATATATGCAGGAGCAAAGCAATCCCATATGCTAG
Organism: Candidatus Cardinium sp. cBcalN2; assembly: GCF_022810445.1. Classification (GTDB taxonomy): domain Bacteria; phylum Bacteroidota; class Bacteroidia; order Cytophagales; family Amoebophilaceae; genus Cardinium. The sequence continues at coordinate 3,869 of NZ_JAACGD010000060.1, forward strand.
AAGTAGCTGGCATAACAGCAGGATATAACATTAAATCTATTTCAGTAAGCCAAAATCGTATTTACTATACAAAACAATTTGGGGTAGAGCTGTTTAATAATCAACCTATCCCAACCTCTGGTTTAGCTATTACGCTAGCTATCGATTCAACTCTAAAAGCTGGTGTTTATGAATTAAAAATTAAAATAGGGAAAACGGGAAAAGGTAGTAAAAAAACAGAACAATCGGTAACATGTATGATCCATGTTATCAAAGATGAAGCAAAAGTTCAAGATACATTAAAAATTGAAAAACAAAATAAATCATCTAATATATCTAGTACAACACAAACAATACCAGTATTACAGAGTGAAACAATAAACCATATGGGTTCAATCATAGAAGATGAGCCAGATACTGCTAAAAATAAAGAGGCCGATCTGACCCAAGCTCATATTACACCGACTCAACCCAGTTTTAGCTTACAGGATATTACGATGAAAGCAGGCACGCAAGAATCTGTCATGCTAGAAGCAACTGGTGACACAGAAGGCTATGGTGTTAAGTCTATTTCAGTAAGTCAAGATAGAGTAAGTAAAGCTATATACTATACCAAAAAATTTGGGGTAGAGATATTTAACAATAAGCCTATACCATCTTCTGGCCTCCCCATCATACTCAATACTGATTCGACCTTACAAGCTGGTTCTTACCAATTAAAAATTAAAATAGGTCAAACAGGCAAGGGTAGTCAAAGAACAGAACAATGGGTAACATCTACGATCTATATTATTCAAGATCAGCCTAAAAAAGAAGAATTGACTGTCAATCAAGAGGATGCCGCTAAGGAATAGTAGCAGAAAATATTAGTTTCCGTTCACCCAATGGCGTCAACTTAAGGGATATATTTAATTGATTATTATATATAATAATATATATAAAAAAAAACGCCCCTTGTAAAATAGTTGCGATCAGAAATCGCCCCTTATAGCTGAAATA
>NZ_JAACGD010000061.1 GCF_022810445.1 Candidatus Cardinium sp. cBcalN2
AAATATCAACTACTACACTTCATCTACTGGGTTATATCTTTCAACAGGTAATACATCTATATTCGTATCACCTATACCATCTACCCCTTCCTGATTTTCGCTAGCTACCTGCTCTAAAATATCTATTCTAGCCACAGACGCAACGGTATCATTTTGTCCCAGTCGAATTAAACGTACCCCTTGTGTCGCTCTACCTATAAGAGGTAGTGTACCGACTTCAATACGAATCGCTAAACCAGATTGATTCATAATCATCAATTCATCCTGGTTTTTTACCGCATGAATAGCCACTAGTTTACCTGTTTTTTCCGTAATTTGCATCGTTTTTACACCTTTGCCACCTCTTTTGGTAATACGATAGTCTGCAAGAGAAGAACGTTTTCCATAACCATTTGCAGAAACAACCAAAACATCTAAATCTGAACTTGGGAAACAGGCCATCCCAATCACACGGTCTTGTTCATGGGCTAGGGTAATACCCCTTATACCAGAAGCCACACGTCCCATAGGGCGCACATCTTGCTCATTAAATTGGGTAGCCCTACCAGACTCTAGTGCTAATACAATATGGTGATTACCATTGGTTAATTGCACATCTAATAAAGAATCGCCCTCCCGAATTACAATGGCATGAATGCCATTGGCACGTGGTGTAGCATAGGCACGAAGTGGCGTTTTTTTAATAATACCTTTTCTGGTACACATAACTACATAATGGTTATCGACATAATCATTATCTTTTAAATTTCTTACCTGAATAATACTACGCACTTGATCCCCAGGTGTTATATTGATTAAATTCTGTATGGCTTTGCCTTGTGTGGTTTTCTTGGTTTCTGGTATCGTATAGACTTTCACCCAATAGACTTGTCCATATTCTGTAAATATCAATAAATATTGGTGCGCAGTAGCTATAAATAGATGCTCTGTAAAATCATCTTTTTTAGTAATGATACCTTTAGCCCCTACTCCTCCTCTACCTTGAAGACGATAGTCAACCAATGGAGTCCTTTTAATGTAACCTTGGTTGGAAATCATGATGACCACTTCCGTATCTGGAATCATATCTTCCATCGTAAAGGCATCTGCATCATACGCTACTACGGTTCTACGTGGATCACCATAGCGTTCTTTAAGTGCCATCAACTCTTCCTTAATCAACTGCATACGGAGTGTTTTATCGGCCAAAACCGCTAATAAATGATCAATCAGTTTTTGCACTTGTTGGTGTTCTTCTACAATCTTAGCACGCTCTAGACCGGTAAGGCGCTGTAAACGCATTTCTAAAATAGCTTTTGCCTGTAGCTGACTCAAAGAAAAGGTTTGTATCAATCCTTCTTTAGCCACTTCTGGATCTTTTGAACCACGGATGAGCGCAATAACCTTATCCAAATGATCTAAAGCGATCAGATAACCTGCCAATAGATGTATTTTCTTTTTGGCATGTTCCAGATCAAAACTAGTTTTGCGTACCAATACCTCATGTCTGTGGTCGACAAAATGAACTATAAGTTCTTTTAAGTTTAAAATCTTAGGTCTACCTGCTACTAAGGCTACATTATTAACACTAAAAGAGCTTTGTAACTGAGTTTGTTTGTAGAGATTATTGAGTACTACATTGGCTATTGCATCCCGTTTGAGCTCATAGACAATACGCATACCTTCCTTGTCTGATTCATCTCGAATATCGGCAACGCCTTCTATTTTTTTTTCATTAACCAGATGAGCTGTTCTTTCTATCATAACGGCCTTATTAACCTGATAAGGTATTTCAGTGACAATGATTTGCTCTTTCCCACTAGCAGCCACTTCAATAGTTGCCTTCCCGCGCAATAGCACACGTCCTCTTCCTGTTTGAAAGGCTTCACGTACCCCACTATAACCATAAATAATACCCCCAGTAGGAAAATCAGGTGCTATAACATATTCCATTAACTGAGGAATCGTTATATCATTATCCTCAATATAGGCCACAATCGCACTAAGGGTTTCTGATGCATTATGAGGAGCCATATTGGTGGCCATACCCACTGCAATACCAGAAGCACCATTTAAAAGCAAGTTGGGAAGTTTAGCAGGCAATACTATAGGTTCTTGGAGAGAAGCATCAAAGTTAATCTGAAAATCAACTGTATCCTTATTAATTTCTTTAATTAACTCTTCAGACATATGCACTAAACGGGCTTCAGTGTAACGCATAGCTGCAGGCGCATCTCCATCGATAGAGCCAAAGTTACCTTGACCTTCTACAAGCGGATAACGTAGCGACCAGTTTTGGGCCATGCGGGCCATCGCTTCATAAATGGCTACATCACCATGTGGATGATATTTACCAAGCACTTCTCCTACAATTCTTGCAGACTTTTTATAAGATTTGTTTTGACTCAGACCAAGCTCGTGCATAGCATACAATACCCGTCTATGTACAGGTTTTAAACCATCCCGAACATCTGGAAGTGCCCTGGTTACAATAACGGACATAGAATAATCTATGTACGCATCACGCATTTCGTCTTCTATATTAATTGGTATAATACGATCCGTTGGTGTGGTATCCATAAGTAAAGCAATTAAAATTTATAAGTAGTTAAAAATACGAATAAAATGAAGAAAAAGAGATAGGAAAATAGATTCAAGGATGATATTAAAATGCGAATCAAGAGCAGAAGTAGCCTTTTGCAACAACTCTATTGATGTCCGAAGTAACCTTGCAATAATTTATAACATGTTACATGTCCATTCTGTAACGCCACATAAGCAGGTGTTCTATTAAACTTATTTTTCTTTGATAAAGCGCCTCCTCTCATTAGTTCTTGGACTACTTTAATATGGCCATTTTGAGCCGCAAGGTGTAAGGGTGTATTTTTATAATCATCTAATGCATTAATCTCTGCTCCTGCGCCTAGAATAGCCCTTACACAAACTTCACAACCATTTTGAGCCGCAGTGTGTAACAGGGTTTCACCTGTTTTTCTTTTAATATTGACTTTGGCACCATAACGTATAAGCAATAAAACACAATCCACATGTCTATTCTTGACTGCAGCATATAAAGGGGTCTCATTCAATTGATTGGCTATATCTAGTTTAGGCTTGTTTTTAATAACCTTATCAAGGAGTGGTTTATCTTTAATTTTACTTTTTAGCTTTTTAGTTATAGAGTACTCATGCTGATCGGCCTCAAGCAATGCTTCTAGACAATTCAAATGGCCACTAGCAGCTGCTAGATAGAGGGGGGTTTCCTTAGCATGATTGTAGATTCTAACCTTTCCACCTGCTTGTATCAACTCCTTTAAACAAGATAGATAGCCTCTTTTTGCCGCTACATGCATAGCAGTAGCACCTGATTTTTTTGCAGCATTAACATTAGATTTTGCCTTAATAAGTGCTTGTAAAACAAGCAAATCATTTTTTTTTGCAGCTATATGTAGGGGTATTACTCCCCATTGATTAGCTAGATTTACAGGTGCACCAGCTGCTATCAATGCCAAGCTAACCTCTACATTTTGAAAGGCAACAGATAAATGAAGAGGGGTATTTTTAAATCGTTCGACAACAGAAAGCTCATTATTAGCTTCAAGCAATGCTTCTAAACACTTTATGTTGCCTTTTTTAGCAGCCATATGCAAGGGAGTATATTGTTCATGGGTAGTGGCATGTGGATTGGCACCGGCTTTTAATAACATACTTAGACAGGTATTATGTCCATAAAAAGCACTCAAGTGAAGAGGTGTTTTATTATGGAAGTCTGGCATATTTATAGGTGCGCCTGCCTTAATAAGTTTTGCCACACAATCAACATGGCCTGATCGAGCAGCCCAGTGTAAAGGAGTGCGTTGCTTTTCACCTGTTAATTGTACATAAGCTTCATTGATATTGATCAAGGCTTGTAAACAATCGGTTTTACCATAAAGAGCCGCCAAATGCAGTGGGGTATTTTGTTCTTTGTTACGCACAGATGGCTTAGCACCTGCCTTTAATAATAGATTTAAACAATCTAAATGGCCGTTTAAAGCGGCCACATGTAAAGGTGTATGTAGTCCCTCTACTGCATGGACATCTGCTTTATGCCTTAAAAGTTCTTTGACTACTGCCAGTTTACCATGTCGTGCGGCTAAGTAAAGTGGTGAAACACCATTAGGTGTAATCGCGTTTACCTTAGCTTGGTTATAGATTAATAACCGAATACATTCAAAATTACCACCTTGTGCAGCAGCATGTAGCGGAGTTAACTTATAATCTTGGGTAAATACGTTTACCTTTGCACCTGATTTTATCAAGGCTTGAAGGGCTAAAAGTGAACCTGATAAAGCAGCACAATGTAAAGGTGTAAGCCCATTTTTATCAAACCCATTTACATCTGCTCCTTTTTGAATCAAGTAGTTTATACATGGTGCTTGGCCAGCTTCTGCAGCGACATGAAGGGGTGTTCTACCTTCATTATCGGATAGCTTAATGGAAGCACCAACTGCAATAAGCTCTCGCATAATAGCTAATTGGCCATTCTGAGCAGCAAAATAGAGAGGTGTTCTGCCTAGGTAATCGACTATATTTACTTTAGCCCCTACATTAATAAGCTCTTGCGCACAAAATAAATATCCTCTAGCAGCTGCTATATGCAAGGCACTAATTTGATTTTTATCCAATACTTGGACATTTTTTCCAGCAGCAATTAAAGCACGCAGATGGTTGACATCTCCTTTAGCAGCGGCTATATGCACATCTATAGGAGCTACATGTTTGTCTATAGGGGTTGATTTAGCAATAGTGGCAAGCTCATCGGGTGGTATAACAGGTTGTTGTAGGTGACCATAAGTGGGATGCATAGAAGAGATATACAACCCGATAGAAAGGCTACATAGCAGGATTGTTTTCTTAAGCATATCGATTTTGTAGCTATTTAGATGGTAAATAAATACTTCATGAACAACTTTACTTGTGTTAGTAATTTGAAGTCTCAAGCAGTGTTTAAGTCTCAAGACAGGTCTATTATCCTTGCACTTGCTAATTTCTTGCTTCTACAAGCCTGGAGCAGCAAGCGAGTTACAACAATAAATTTATTAACAAAAGCTTGCCTCTTTAGTATTGCTAATCTAGATCATTAAACCTTATCTTAAAAAACTAACTAAAGCAATCAAATATTAAGGTAGTAAAATTAGTTGAAATATGTAAGAAATGCACCTAATCTTTACTAGAAGATTAGGAAAATGCCAACTTAATTTTAAATACTATTTGCAAAATAAAGATGCAGTCTAAGCAGATGATGGCCTATGATAGGCTCTTGGGGCAGCCTTAGCATGGCTTGTTTTAGATTGCCTTAGGAGGGCCGTGCATAACCATCTAGAAAAATTTAATTAAGCTAGCAGTGAACCGACACAAACAAATAGTAGTTTATTACAGTGCTAAATCAATATAAAAATGGCTCTTTTATAGGCCTAAAGTTAATCCAAGTGTTTATATTTCCAGTGCGCTGCCTGACCATGTTCTGCTATATAATCCATGCGTTCTGTACGTATTTGAACCTCCAAGCGTCCATATTTATAGGTTTCAAAGGTAAGATGAAGTGATTCATAATTACTATCTCTTGGTATACTGATCCAGTCTCTCATAATATTACAAACTGGCTTATAAAGCCCAGTCAGGATACTCAGTACCTTCCAGCAAGCTATTTTTTCTTCTTGTAGCGTTTTACCACCCATACCAACTAGAATAATTCTGACAGCAGCAAGATCGTGTATTTGATCAACGTCTACCTTGAGTCTTTGAATTTTATGCCAGATAGAATATACAGACTTAATGCGTTTTTTTAATACAAAATTAATACCATGGGCTTGAATGGCAGAATGAACTTCCTCAGAGATAAGATTTAGCTTTTGTTGTCTTTGAAACTTAGTCATGCCAAGTTTGGAAGTGATAGAATAATACGTAAGGGTATCTGTATGTTTGAGCCAAAAATCAGCTAATTTAGCTTGAATATGATATAACCGAATTCTGTGCGCAAGTGGGATATACAAATATTTTAGATCAATCAAGATTTCGTTACTAGAACAGTAAAGGAATGCTGAATCTAAACTTTCGAATGGCAACCCGCTAGTACTTACGCGAATAATATCACAAATCTGTAGCAAAACTGCTACAATACGGGGAGTAGCTACATCAGGATAATTCAGAGAATCAAAAATCGAACTAAGACGCATCTTGAAACGTTTTAAGCGATTAAGCTCCACTAATACAGAAGCTATTTTTACGCCAAAACGCCTTTGAATGGCTTGTTCCTGAATCAGCCCTTTTAAGAAAGATGGTGCTAATATGGCAGCAATAACAGTAGAAAACTCCAGATGCATCTCCGTAGTAGCAATGATGGCCACCTGAATAGATTCATTTAAGGCATGCTGAGAACTTATTAGATCTGATTGATCTGCCAAGCTTTCTACCCATGAACAAGCTTCGCGTATCTTTAACCAGGCCTGATTTGTCTCTGCTGGTGTTTTGGATACTGACCTTGCAAGCTGATGCAAATTCCAATCATTTAGATCAAGCATTTCATCTCCTTTCATGGCTCTATACAATCAAAAGTTTTCTATATGAAGTGAATGCGTAAAATACGCTTACCGCCTTAGCTGAGACTTGCTTCAAGTGAAGTTTATTACTTCATCTTAAAGTTACGACTTTATTAAAAATTTTGCACTGTACAGCATACAGGGGAAATAACGTAATCTTAGGAATGTGCTACAACGAATCAATTATGATTTCAATATATTGAAGTACCTGAGGCCGGAATCGAACCGGCACGATATCACTATCATTGGTTTTTGAGACCAACGCGTCTACCAATTCCGCCACCCAGGCAAAAAATATAAAGGAATATATAAGGAATATATGAATATAAAAATAAACTTTTATAGATAAAGCAAATAAACTATTGATGGCAATCAACATAGATTCACTAGAGGTCGCGAGTGGATTCGAACCACCGTAAGAGGTTTTGCAGACCTCTGCCTAGCCACTCGGCCACGCGACCCAAATAAAATAATTACTCTTTACTGCCTCCTTTTGTATTTTGTTCTAGTTTTTCCTTTAAATCAGCAAAAGCTTCAAATCCTCTAGTGGATGAAGTTTTTTCTATTTTCCCTTTAGGATCTGCCTTAGGTTTTGACTCAATTTTCGGCTCAATGGATGGATTAAAAATAATTTTATGAGATAAAATTATTTTTTTATCTGTTTTAGCAAATTTCATTACTTGAAAGTCTAATTCTTCTCCTACTTCTGCTTCCTGGCCATCTACTTTCATTAAATGCTGTTGCGGTACCTGGCCTTCTATACCATGTACCAATTCAACAATGGCACCACGACCTGGAATTTTTTTCAGAACAGTACCTTTATGTATGGTGCCTACTTGAAAAATCTTCTCACAGGCATCCCATGAATTCTCTTGCTTTAAGCCAAGTGAAAGGCGTCTGTTTTCACGATTAATGCCTAGTACAACTGCTTCTACTTTCTCTGTCAATTTGAGCACATCCCCAGGATGGGCAATACGTTTGGTTCCAGAAAGACGAGAAACGTGTAAAAGACCTTCAATACCTGGTTCTAGTTCTATAAAAGCGCCAAAGTGGGTGAGATTCCGTACAACACCTTCATGAGTGGTTCCTACTGCATAGGTAGATAGGAATGCATCGTTTTCCCATGGATCACCAGTTAATTGCTTGATCCCTAAAGATATTTTATGACTTTTACGATCCAAGGACAAAATACAGGTTTCAATAGTATCTCCTATCTTGTAATGTTCGTTGATATCGCGTAAATATTGTGACCATGAAATGTCTAAAACATATACGAAACCCTCCACACCAGGCATGAGTTCTATAAAAAGACCATAATCAGCAATATTGGTTATGGTACCCTTAATAGTAGAGCCTACTTGTACTGTTTCTGGGAGAGAATCCCATGGATGTTCTTCGAGTTGCTTCATACCTAAAGAAATACGCTTTTTATCTTCATTAAAGCCAATTACTACTACACGTACTTTTTGACCAAGCGTGAATAACTCTTCTGGATGGTTGACTCTGCTCCAGGACATATCTAACTTGTGGAGCAACCCATCTACCCCGCCTAAATCAATAAAAGCACCAAATTTAGTTATATTTTTGACATAACCCTCTAGAATTTGTCCTTTTTCAAGTTTACTCATGATTTCGAGCTTTTGTCCCTCCAGTTTCTTTTCAGTTAAGGCTTTATGAGAGACCACTACATTATCATTGGCATGATTGATTTTAATAACCACTACATCAATGGTTTTACCTACAAACACATCAAAGTCCAAAACAGGCCTGATATCAATTTGGGAGCCAGGTAAAAAGGTTTCGATATCACAAACTTCTACAATTAAGCCGCCTTTTGTTCTACGTTTAACAAGACCTTCTAAAACTTCACCATTTTCTAATGCATGCTCTATTTTTTCCCAGGCCCTGACTAATTTTGCTTTTTTACGAGAAAGGACCAATTGACCTTTGGTATTCTCTGTTTCCTCTATATATACCTCAACCTCATCACCTGGCTTTAGTTCAGGCAGATCTCTAAACTCAGAAGCAGCGATTAACCCATCAGATTTATATCCAACACCCACAATAACATCTTTATGGGTGATACTTATAACAGATCCTTTTACTACTTCATACTGACTAATAGCGCTTAAAGTAGCTCCATATAGGTCAGCAATAGCTTCTTTTTCTTGATCGGTATATGCACTGCCTAGCTTACCAGTGTTGTCATATTGATCCCAGTTGAAAACTCCTTCTGTTGCATTCATAAAGGCGAGGTATTGACTTTATTGTTAATTGAAAACAACTTTAAACTATCTGTTTGCGGCTGTTTTGCGTGGTTAAAAAATGAAATTAAATATACACTTCTATCTAAAAGCTATAGGTTGACTACTCAACTTGAGCTTTACAATTCATAAACTTACAAAAAAAATATCAATATTGACATGCTTTAACATACTGATCTATATTTGGGTGGCCGTATGATTGATGCTACTTAAAAACGATGCATATGATACCCCCTTAAATAGGGCTTGCGGTAATAAGGAATACTTAGAGGCTATTAAGCGTTATACTACTTATTATAACGCTTATGCAAGTTTCAAAAATTATTTATAAAAAACCAAATACCATAAGCTATAGTAGCCTATACGAATCACACACTTTAACAAAACCCCCATATAGCTTCCCTATCATTAATCTTTTCTCCTCCCTGCCCACCCTTTATTCTATTAGCAACACTCTCTACCAGTTTAGTATTTGTTTCTAAATTATATTTAAGACACTATTATTGAAACACAGATTGAGACTGTTGTGATAGATCCATAGTATAAATTTTTGTTATAGTTTTATTGTTATTTAGGGTCATTTTAGCCTATTTTGGATAGAAGAGCCTTCTAGATGCTTTTAAAAAAAGAAAAAAACTTCAAGAAGATAAAATGATGCGTAAGATAAATGCACTACCTATTGGCTATTCAGACGTTAAATCAGTGATTGAAACAGGCTACTACGTAGATAAAACAGGATATGCACAGGAATTAATAGAAAAGAGGAATCCTATCTTCATAGCCAGGCCTCGTAGGTTTGGGAAATCTCTATTTATCAATACACTGGCTACTATATGCAATGGAGAACAAAAGATATTTAAAGATTACCATATAGGTAGGCCAGAAAATGGATATCAGTGGAAGAAATATCCGGTGATTAGCCTAAACTTTTCTAGCCTTAACTGTAGTAGTTAAGATTTAATCTTACAATTATAAAATAATATGGATATAAATAACCACTACTACGAACTTACATTAAAAAATTATTAAACCGGAATTGGGCTTATTGGAACTAGCTAAAACGCTAGGTAACATATCATCAGCCTGTAAAAATATGGGTTATAGCAGAGATAGTTATTACCGATTTAAATCCTTTCGATTTTGTGAGCGTTTTAATAAAATAAAACGATGAAGTAGGAATTTTTTGATACAGCTATGCGTAAAAAAATCTATACTAATCTAGAAGATTTGCAAAACGCCACTGCGTGAACAAAGATGAAGACAGCGCAGTAAACCGTTTTTCTTTTGGCAAATAAAATGTATTCGTTAGATTTGATACCATTGATCCTTATCTGTTAAAATAACACTAAACTTATGGGTAAAAAATATTGGCTCATTATTCATCAAACCAGCATACATAGATTTTGTCTTTTACTGATTTGCTTGGCCATGCCTCAGCAAATACTAGCTATACCGAAATCTATAGCACGTATTGTCTGTATATTTGAAGGAAAAAATAAGCCTATTCAAAAGCCTAAGAAGGTGCTTGCTGATGGTAAAAGTTCCGAAAATACCTCTTTGGATCCTAATAAAGCTAACGTTTTATTAACAGATTCAAATGAAAATAAAAAAGAGCCAGCCCCTCCACCTATTTTATCTAATGCACAACAAGCTCGATTAGCTATCGATGTAGCAATGAAAGATCCAAAGCTAGTTGGGCACCCTGCTACCTGGTACTACAGAGGAGTGATTTATGATCGATTGTTAAGAGACCATATTGCTTCAGCAGAAGCCCCTACTTTATTAAAAGAAACAATTGCCGCCTATACACAGGCTAAAAAGTTAAGCTTACCCAAGACCCAATTTCACAGTTTTGCCCTTAGCAACCTAGCCGCTCTATGGCATTATTTTTTACATAGGGGTATAAGCTACTATAAGCAAGAATCAGTTGATCAATCATTAGAGCAATTTACTATTTGCCAGCGTATTCTACCGCAAGAAACTACGCCATTGTTATATAGCGCTATTGTCTATCATGGGAGTGATCAGCCAGAAGAGGCATTGCGTTCTTATGAAGCCTATATAAAACTTCAAGGGCCGCATTTTGCTGTTTGTCGTGCTATGGCTGATATTTATTACCATAAACTTAAAAATTTTGATAAGGCAATCGCCATTCTCGATGAAGCGTTGCTGCAATTTCCTTTTAATAATGATTTATTGGAAGAAAAATGTTTAATCTATCAGGCTGCTGGACGCATAGATGACTATATGGCTACTTTGGCAGTTGGCCTACAAAATAAAGAAGTAAATGCATTGTATGCCTATGCTTATCTCTTAGAATATCAAGGACGCATGCAAGAGGCTGTTGGTTATTACAAACAAGTTTTAACAGATGATCCGCGTCAATACGATACGTTACGTCAAATGGGTTTCTTATTTTATAATGAAGCCATAAAACTATATGCTGATGCCCTAAAAGCAGTAGGGCAAGGCGACCAACTAGATAGCGATACCTTGACTGACTGTTTTCGAATCATCCATGTCAAAGCTACCCCTTCGTTGCCTCATTCTGTTGGATATTTAAGCAGTTCGATTCTATTATCTATCCGGAGTAGAGGAGCGTTTCTACCCAAAGAACCTTTACGCTCTGCTGCACCTAAGTGGATCGTTTATAACCATCCCCTGGTTAAAGATAAGCAGATAAAATACCTTTCCTGCTTGCTTCAAGCAGGAAAGATACCCTGTACAAGCTTGTTATATGGGTATATGTATCAAAAAATGGCAGCTATAATGAACCATAATAGATGGATACAAACTATGGTGGCTTTGGAAAAGTATCTGAAACAATCTTTAGATTACTTAAAAATAGCTCGTGCACAAGACAAAAAAGATAAGCAGCTTGCACAAGCTTTATACTATAATTATTACCACTTAAAAAAGTATAGATCTGCTTATAGCCTATTACAAGCGATGCAAAAACAAAAGCAATATCTCGAAGATGATCCGTTTTTAGATAATCAACTCAAAGAGTAATGTCATAGCATGATGTTTGGCTACTTTTTGATCAATCAAAAATCAACCTATTGTAAGGTATCTATTGAGCTCATTGGCAGATAAGGTAATTTACCTTAGGCATTTTCTTTTTTGCATACGCCGCAGCTCTGCTAAATGGATACCTATCAAGTCCTGCTCAACGAAAGCTAATTATCCTAGTTTATTTTAAATAAATTTTAATAAATTCATATGCTTAACGTTAGCTATTTTGTCACCCAGAACTAGTAAGATCTCTTGCAAAGCTTATTTGTTGATGCGCAATTTTTAAAAAAAGCGTAGTCTTATCACCATATATTTTTTAGGTATGTCAGAAATTATCGCTAGTCTTGACATAGGTACTAGTAAAATTTGTGTAGTTATAGGAGCGCAAAGCCAATATGACCCGCATAAACTTGAAGTTTTAGGCATGGGAAGTGCGGCTGCAGATGGGGTCGTACGTGGTATGATTGTTAACATTGATAAAGCAGCTATTGCTATCAAGCAAGCATTGCAAGCGGCCGAAGAAGATTCGGGTATAAATATTAATATTGTAAATGTAAATATCTCGGGCAAGCATGTAACAGGTTCCTCGCACCATGGTAGCATTACTCGAGATAGCATAGAGCAAGAAATCACAATAGAAGATATTAAAAAGCTGACTAGTGACATGTATCGCATTGTACTGCCATTAGGTACAGAAATTATTCATGCCATGCCACAAGAGTATACCATAGATTATGAAATTGTAACACAGGATCCAGTAGGTATGTCAGGTGTGAAGTTAGAGGCCAACTTTCATATCATCACCGCTACAACCCACGCTATTCAAAATATACATAAATGTATTAAAAAAGCAGGTGTAGAAGCAGAAATCGTTATGGCTTCTGCGCTAGCAGCCAGTTTAGCGCTATTGAGCGATGAAGAAAAAGAAGCAGGTGTTTGTTTGATTGACTTTGGTGGGAGTATTATTAACTTAGTCATCTTTTTTGATGCCATTGTTCGGCATACTGCTACCATTCCACTTGGAGGACATATGATTACATCAGATATACAACAAAGTTGTATGGTTATGGAACGGCAAGCAGAATCCTTAAAAATAAATTTTGGCAACATCCAGCCCAATGCTTTGGCTAGGCAAGCGGTCGTAACGATTCCAGGATTACGCAACCGTAGGCCCAAAGAGGTGGTTACCACTAATTTGACTAAAATTATAGAGGCACGTGTAGAAGAAATGGTAGCATTTATCCATGAAGAAATCTTACGCTCTGGTTTTTACGAAAAACTAGTGGCTGGTATTGTCGTAACAGGAGGCAGTGCCAATTTACCAGGTATACAATCTATAGTGCAGCAGATAACTGGCTTGGATACCCGTTTGGGCTTTCCAGATGAGTATTTAGAAGAAGGTAGTAGGAAACAACTACGAGACCCTAGTTATGCAACAGCTGTCGGCCTCACTTTAGCTGGATTTAAAGCATTGGATTACAGAGAAGCCTACTATAGATCAGCCCAATCAGCTGACTTAGATTTTGCTAAGAAAAATAGTAAAAAAGCCAAAAAACCAAGTTTTTCTTTTGCACGTATGATTAACAAAACCAAGGCTTTTTTGGTAGATGATTATGAAGATAATTAGCCATTTTAAAGTCCATTTTCAAAGCAATCTAATAGGTAAATATTACTTGTTTTAGTAACAAGTGCCTCGTTGTTCAAGTTATGAAGGATATTAACTATAGGTTTGACCTACCAACCCACCATAAAGCTATTATCAGAGTGATAGGGGTAGGGGGGGGCGGCAGCAATGCAGTCAATAACATGTATAAGCGTGGTATTAAAGATGTCGCCTTTATTGTGTGCAATACCGATGTTCAGGCACTACAAAGTAGTCCTATACCCATTAAGCTCCAAATTGGTGCAGCACTTACCAGTGGGCTAGGAGCTGGTGCCAATCCAGAGGTAGGCCGTAATGCTGCATTAGAAAGCAAAGAAAGTATTCGAGAATTACTTGATGATGATACAAAAATGCTTTTTGTTACCGCTGGAATGGGTGGAGGAACCGGCACAGGCGCAGCACCTGTAATTGCTAGTATTGCCCGTAAGCAGGGAATTCTAACAGTTGGGATTGTAACCCTGCCCTTTTCATTTGAAGGGAAAAAAAAACATTTGCAGGCCCAAGAAGGCATTGATGAATTGCGCAAACATTGTGACACGGTTCTTATTATTTTAAATGATAAAATCCAAACCATATTGGGCGGTCTTTCTATTAGTCAGGCTTTTTTGGAAGCAGACAATGTGTTAACCACTGCTGCTAAAAGCATTGCAGAGATTATTACGGTACCAGGTTATGTAAATGTTGATTTTGAAGATGTTAAAACGGTAATGAAAAATGCCGGTGCAGCCGTTATGGGGTCTGGTGAAGCAGAAGGTGAAGGCAGGGCCTTACAAGCTGCTGAAATAGCACTTGCTTCTCCTTTGTTAGATTATACCGATATCCGTGGGGCAAAAAAGATACTGCTATCTATTGTTTCTGGCCAGGCAGCTGAGCTCCAAATGGATGAATTAACTATTATTACCAATTATATTCAAGAGCAAACTGGTAATGATGCTGAAATGATTTTTGGACATGGTTCTGATCCAGAAATGGCAGAAAAAATTAGGGTTACCGTTATTGCCACTGGCTTTCATAGAGAAGAAGAGGCAGGCCATCACCATGCTTTTGATTCTTCGAAGTCGCATGTTATTAACCTTGATGGTCAACCCTTCCATCATGCAGCACCTAATAAGCAAATCTTAGCAGCTTCAACTGAAAAAACAGTGATAGAGATGCCACTAAAAGCAGCTAAAAAAAGCGTCAAAGAGTCCAGTGAAGTGCAAGAGCCTGCTATACAGTTGCCCTTACCTTTTAGTCCTCCTCAGGAAGTAGTCTTAGAAAAAAGTTGTCCATATGGACATACCATTGCCAACCATGCCAAGCGTAGTAGTACGCCCAGAAGCTGGGATGATCGCTATTTGAAAGAACAATTAGCCATACCTGCTTATTTAAGAAAAAAAATAGTCCTTGATGAGATAGAGACAAAAACAGAATGGAAGCGTTATCAGTTAGAAGATCCGTTAGATAAACCCTCTTTAAAAGGCAGTGATGGATAAAAGCAAATCGTTTTTTTGAACCCTTTGGCAGGTATGCAATTTTACCAATTGCACGAACAGACGTATCCATTTAAATTAACGACTGAATCAAGACGTCCTTTCAAAACCTTGCGCACTATGATCGTCAGCCAAACAACCATTCAATCCGTTCAGCATGCTGTACGTATTGAGGAGGTAGTTGCAGATTTTTTATCTCTTAAAAAAAAAGGACAAAATTTCTGGGCCTGTTGTCCGTTTCATCACGAAAACACCCCTTCTTTTTCAGTATCTCCCTCAAAAGGGTTTTATAAATGCTTTGGCTGTGATGCTGCTGGAGATGCTATAACTTTTGTACAGCAGATAGAAGGCTTTTCTTTTGTAGAGGCTATTACCTATCTGGCCCAAAGGTATGGCATACCGATACAATCTGCCGAAGAGGGTCCCCATGATTTACAGGATTATAGAGCCAAAGAAAGTTTATATATTCTGCTAAATTTGGCTAAAGATTATTACCAAGATCTACTGAGGCATCATTCAGAAGCAGCTAGACTCGCCTTACCTTATTTGGATCAACGGGCCATTCCATCTGCAATCGCAACAAAGTTTGAGTTAGGTTATAGTTTAAATAGCTGGGACACATTCTATAAATTTGCCATAGCAAAAGGCGTAACGCTAGAACAGCTGGTTGCGGCAGGGTTGGTTATCCAAAATGGTCCTAAGGTATATGACTGCTTTCGAGGCAGGTTGATGTTTCCTATTCACGATAGTAGTGGGCAAGTGGTTGCCTTTGGTGCCCGCCATATGACTAAGGCTGTAGATAGTCCTAAATATGTCAATTCATCTGAAACGCTTGTCTACCAAAAAGGCAGGTTATTGTATGGTCTGTCTTTTGCTAAGCAGGCGATCCAGCAGACCAGAAATTGCTACCTAGTAGAAGGATATACCGATGTGTTAGCCTTTCATAGAGCAGGCTTAGAAGCAGTAGTTGCCTCTGCCGGTACGGCACTTACCGAAGCACAAATAGACCTTTTGTGTCGCTTTACTACTAAGGTTACCTTAGTTTTTGATGGAGATCAAGCCGGTATTCAGGCTGCTTTGCGTGGTATAGATCAATTGTTAACCAAGGGGCTTGAGGTCCAGGTTATATTATTGCCTTCAGAAGAAGATCCAGATAGCTATCTAAGTAAAGTAGGCGTAGATGCTTTTAACCACTATATCCATTGTGCTGCTCAAGACTTTATTACCTTTAAGGCTAGTTTTCTACTCAACCAATCTACGCAGCAGAGTCCAGTAGAACAAGCAAAGTCCATAAAAGAAATTGTGCAAAGCATTGTAGCCATTCCTGATGAAATACAACGCACGCTATTTCTTAAAAAATGTAGCAAGCTCTTTGCTATAGAAGAAGAAGTGCTTTTTGCCACCTATCATGCATTGCGTGATCAAACTACTACAGTGTGGCAGCCCAAAAAAACATTTTCCAATCAGCATAATAGGCAAAAGATCAACCCTTATGTAGACCAAAAAAATCTTCCCTTTACCAATAAGCTTACGGCAAGTATTGCAGCCTATGAGCGAGAAATTATGCGTATTCTGTTGACCTATGGTACGACGAAATTAGCTGAAAACAAACCGTTGTATGCATATATTCTTTTAGAATTGGATGATGTGGTCTTTAGGTCTGCTGATTGCAAAGTTCTCTTTGACCACTGTAAAGCAGTAGGTAAGCAAGGCGGCTTGGTGGATATGCAGTGCTGTTTAGCTAGTACAGACGAAACTATTAGAAAAATAGCCATTGATATAACAACCTCTCCCCATGATATTAGTGAGGCATGGGTCAAAAAATATGGTATTTATACCATAGAAGAGCGGCAAAATCTACAAAAGATGAGTTTAGAGGTTATTCTTAGATTAAAAATTCGTTTGATTCAAGAGCTGATTGAAGAAAATAGAGCAGCACTTAAAGATGCATTGTCTCAAGATGATGAACTAAACTTGTTACAAATTCACCAATTACTTAAGGATGCTGAGTGCAGGATTGCCAAACAATTGGGTACCGTAGTGGCACAATAACCTAAATGTATGGGAAGAGCAGAAACAAGCTTTAAACCTAAAAATGCAGCAATAGGAAGAGGTCTATTCAGCATTGTTGTTTGTTAGGATTTGCTAAATCGGGAATAATTTTTTAAGCTTATTTCTATTTAGTTGTCATTGGCCAGTAAAGCGATGGGTGCTTTTGTAAAGCTTTTTTTATACCACTTATCCCCGTTTCCGTTCACCACTATGGCTTATGCTAGGAAAAAAACGCGCCCTTTGAAAAAAGTGCGATCAGAAAGCGGAGTTTACAGATGAAAAGAAAAACAGTTTCCGGGATGGGTTGCAGAGAGGTTCCTGTTTTTCCAG